>DATLLM010000568.1:0-8599 GCA_035537855.1 Chloroflexota bacterium
TGATGAAGATCGACCGCACATTGGGGTCCGTGTTGATCACTTCCAGCGCGTTGGCCATGACCGTGGCATCCGCGCCACCGCCGATATCGAGGAAGTTCGCGGGCGATCCGCCGGCCTGGTTGACCACGTCCAGGGTGCTCATCGCCAGGCCGGCGCCGTTGGCGACGATGCCGACGCTGCCCTGCAGCCCGACGTACTGCAGCCCCTTCTCCTGGGCCAGCGCCTCGCGCGGGTCGAGCACCTGGGTCACCCGGAACGCCTCCCACTCGGGATGGCGGAAGGCGGCGTTGTCGTCCAGGCTGACCTTGGCGTCGAGGGCGTGCACCCGCCCGTCCGGGGTCAGGATCAGGGGGTTGATCTCCACCAGGGAGGCGTCCCCCTCGACGTAGCAGGTGTAGAGCTTCCGCACGATGTCCGCCGCCCCGGCGCGGGCCCGCTCCGGCAGTCCGGCGCGCGCCACCAGGTCCTGCGCGCCCTCGGCGGTCAGCCCGTCGACGGGGTCGATGTGCAGCCGGGCGATCGCCTCCGGCTCCTCGGCGGCCACCTGCTCGATGTCGATGCCCCCCCGGGCGGAGACCATCCCCAGGTGCTTCCGGGCGGTGCGGTCCAGGGTGATAGAGGCGTAGTACTCCTCGGCGATGTCCGAGGCGTGCTCCACCCACAGCCGGCGCACCAGGTGCCCCCGGATGTCCATCCCCAGGATCTTGGCGGCGTGGAAGCGCACCTCGCCGGCGCTGTTCGCCAGCTTGATCCCGCCGGCCTTGCCCCGCCCGCCGACCTGCACCTGGGCCTTCACCACGACCGGGTAGCCGGCCTTGTCGGCCTGGGTCACGGCCTCGTCGACCGTCTCGGCCACGCCGCCGGCCGACACCGGGATGTCGTAGCGGGCGAAGTACTGCTTGCCCTGGTACTCGAAGAGGTCCACGGCCTACTTGCTCCCTACGCGGGCGGCGAGGCGCTGCTCGACGGCGTCCATGAACTCGAAGGTGTTCACCCCCCGGGGGTCGGGGCTGGTGGTCAGGGAGAGCAGGTCGCGGGTCATCGTCCCGCCCTCGATGGTCTCCGTCACCGCCCCCTCGAGGGCGCGGGCGAAGTCCACCACCGCGGGGGTGCCGTCGATCTCCCCCCGGCGGGCGAGGGCGCCGGTCCAGGCGAAGATCGAGGCGACGGAGTTGGTCGACGTCTCCTCCCCGCGCTGGTGGCGCCGGAAGTGGCGGGTGACCGTGCCGTGCGCCGCCTCGTACTCGTACTTCCCGTCCGGGTTGACCAGCACCGAGGTCATCAGGCCCAGGCTGCCGAAGCCCTCGGCCACCATGTCGCTCATCACGTCGCCGTCGTAGTTCATGCAGGCCCACAGGTAGCCCCCCTCGTTCTTGAGGGTCTGGGCCACGGCGTCGTCGATCAGGAAGTAGGAGTAGGTGATCCCGGCCGCTGCGAGGTCCGCTCTACGCGCGTCCGCCTCCTCCTGGAAGAGCACCCGGAACCGGGCGTGGTACCGCTTGGAGATGGTGTCCTTGGTGCCGAACCAGATGTTGATGCGCTCGCCGAGGGCGTAGGTGAAGCAGGCCCGGGCGAAGGAGCGGATGGAGGCGTCCGTGTTGAACATGCCCATCGCCACGCCGCCGCCGGAGAAGTCGTTCACCATCAGGCGCTGCGCCGCGCCGCCGTCCCGCGGGGTGTAGACCAGCTCGACCGTGCCGGGGGCCTGCACCACCAGCTCCTGGTCGCGGTAGATGTCCCCGAACGCGTGGCGGGCCACGGTGATCGGCCGCTTCCAGGACTTCACCTTGGGCGGCACGTTGCTCAGGGTGATCGGCTTGCGGAAGACGGTGCCGTCCATGATCCCCCGGATGGTGCCGTTGGGGGAGGGCCACTGGCGCTTGAGGGCGAACTCCGTCACCCGGTCCTCGTTGGGGGTGATCGTGGCGCACTTGACGGCCACCCCGTACTCCAGGGTCGCCTCGGCCGCCTCGACCGTGACCTTGTCGTCCGTGGCGTCGCGGTTGGTCACCGAGAGGTCGTAGTACTTGAGGTCGACGTCCAGGTACGGGAGCACGAGCTGCTCCTTGATCCTGGCCCAGATGACCCGGGTCATCTCGTCCCCGTCCATCTCCACGATCGGCTGCTTGACCTTGATCTTTTCCATCACTCTGCCGCTCTCTGGGCCCGCAGAATCGGGGGCCGGTTTTCCTGGCTCGCCCCCGCCAGCGGTAGCCCCCAAGGAGACTGGCAGTCTATCATTCCAGGGGAGGACGAAATCACGATGACCACGGCGTCGACGCCAGCACCGGCGGGCGCACCCAGCAGCAGGGAGGGGCAGGGGCTCGAAGACGTCATCGCCGGCCCGTCCGCGATCTGCGAGGTCAACGGCGACAAAGGGCAGTTGATCTACCGCGGGTACGACATCCACGATCTGGCCAGCCACTCCACGTTCGAAGAGACCACCTACCTGCTGTGGCACGGGCGGCTGCCCACCCGCAGCGAGCTGACCGAGCTGGAGCAGCAGCTGCAGGCCAACCGGGCCCTCCCCCCGGAAGCCCTGGACGTGCTGCGCCGCTTCCCCCAGCACTCGACGCCGATGGACGTCCTGCGCACCACCGTCTCCGCCCTGCAGCTGTGGGACCCGCAGGAGAACGACGACTCGGACGCGGCCAACCACGCCAAGGCCCTGCGCCTGACCGCCCAGATGGGCACCATCGTCGCCGCCTGGCACCGCCTGCGGTCCGGGCAGGAGCCGATCGCGCCCAAGATGGGGCACAACACCGCGGAAGCCTTCCTCTACATGCTCACCGGGGACGACACGGACGACATCGGGGAGCGCACCCTGGACGTCGCCCTCATCCTCCACGCCGACCACGAGCTGAACGCCTCGACCTTCGCCGCCCGGGTGACGGCGGCCACCCTCTCGGACATGCACTCGGCCATCACCAGCGCCCTGGGCGCCCTGATCGGCCCCCTCCACGGCGGCGCCAACGAGGGCGTCATCCGCATGCTCCAGGAGATGGGCGACCTCGACCGGGTCGAGCCCTTCCTGGAGGAGAAGCTCTCCCACCGCGGCGCCCGGGTGATGGGCTTCGGCCACCGCGTCTACCGCCACGTCGACGACCCCCGGGCCACGCACCTGCGAGAGATGTCCCGCCAGCTCGGCGAGCGCCGCGGCGACCTCAAGTACTGGGAGATGAGCCGCAAGATCGAAGAGGTGATGCTGCGGGAGAAGGACCTCCGCGCCAACGTGGACTTCTACTCCGCCTCGACCTACTTCGCCCTGGGCATCCCCATCGACCTGTTCACCCCCGTCTTCGCCGTCTCCCGCATCGCCGGCTGGACGGCCCACGTCCTCGAGCAGTACGCCAACAACCGCCTGATCCGGCCCCGGGCCGAGTACGTCGGCGAGCGCGACCTCAAGTACGTGCCCATCGAGCAACGCGGGTAGCGACGCTCTCCGAGTTCTGAAGTCCCAGGGGCCGCGTCCGAAGTCTGGTGCTTCCGGACTTCGGACGTGTGGTGTTTGACCTCGGACGACAGCGCCACCACGGCGGCGTCCGCGGCCCCGCCGTCTCGGGGCCTCGCGGAACGCGCCCCGGGACAGGCAGAGGACCGCTCTAATGGCAGAGGCAGACGAGAACCGCTCGCAGGGCGCCCCGGTGCGCGTCCGGCTGGCCCCCTCCCCCACCGGCTACGTCCACATCGGCAACGCCCTCACCGCCCTGATCAACGCCGCCTTCGCCGCCCGGCACGGCGGCACCTACGTCCTGCGCATCGAGGACACCGACCAGAAGCGCTTCGTCCCCGAGGCGGAGGAGGTGATCTACGACTCCCTGCGCTGGCTCGGCCTGCGCTGGGACGAGAGCCCCGAGCTCGGCGGCGCCTACGGCCCCTACCGGCAGTCCGAGCGCCTCCCGCGCTACCAGGAGGTCGCCGCCCGCCTGGTGGCCACCGGGCGCGCCTACCACTGCTGGTGCTCCCCCGAGCGCCTGGACGAGATGCGCCGCGAGCAGCAGGCCCGGCGCCAGCCGCCGCGCTACGACCGGCTCTGCCTGGGCAAGACGGAGGCGGAGCGCAAGGCCCTCGGCGGCACCACCGACCGCCCCGTCGTGCGCTTCCTCACCCCGTCCGAGGGCCAGACCGTCATCCGGGACGAGATTCGGGGCACCGTCTCGTTCGAGAACGCCCTGCTGGACGACCGCGTCTTGCTCAAGTCGGACGGCTTCCCCACCGGGTCCTTCGCCATCCCGGTCGACGACCACGAGATGGCCATCAGCCACGTCATCCGGGGGGAGGATTGGGTCCCCACCACCCCCCTGTACGTGCAGGTCTACGAGGCCCTCGGCTGGGACCTGCCGGTCTTCGCCCACCTGCCCCTGCTGCTCAACACCGACCGGGGCCGGATCTCCAAGCGCAAGCACCCCTGGGCCTACGTCCTCTGGTTCCGGGAGCAGGGCTTCCTCGCCCGCGCGGTGCTCAACTACCTGGGGAACCTGTCCGTGCTGGTGCCCGACCCGGAGCACCCGGACGACCCCAGCGTGCGCCGCGAGCTGTTCGACTTCGAGGACATCGCCGCCCACCTCGACCTCTCCCGCATCGGCCCCTCGGGCAAGATCCTGGACCTGGAGCGCCTGGACTGGCTGAACGGGCAGTACATCCGCCGCCTGTCCCTCGGCGAGCTGGAGGACGCGGTGCGCCCCTTCATGGAGGCCGCCGGGCTGCACGTCGCCGGCGACCCCCGCCTGCCGCGCGCCCTGGCCCTGGAGCAGGAGCGCCTCAAGCGCCTGAGCGAGGCCCCCGCCGTCGTCTCCTTCTTCTTCCGCGACGAGGCGTACGATCCCCGCCTGTTGATCCCTAAGGGCGCCGACCGGCAGCGGGCCCTCACCCTGCTGGCGGCGGCCCGCCAGGAGGCGGCGGCCGCCGCCGCCGCCCCCGACGGCTGGACCGCCGCCGCCCTCGAGGCCCGCTACCGGGCCCTGGCGGAGACCCTCGGGCTGCGCTCCGGCCGCGAGCGGGGGCAGCTGATCGGGGCCGGCGTCGTCCGCGTCGCCGTCACCGGGCGCACCGTCGGCCCGCCCCTGTTCGAGACCATGGAGCTGCTCGGCGCGGAGACGGTGCAGCGCCGCCTGGACGCCGCCCTCCTCCTGCTGCGCGACCTCCCGGACGCCTGAGCCCCGTCCGGCGCCGGCCCCCCCTGCGCTAGAATCGGGACGTGTCTGCGGTGCTTGATCCGGCCCTCAGCGAGCTGCGCGCCCGGGCGGCCGGCCAGCGGGTGCCGCGCCTGATCATCCTCTCCGCCCCGTCCGGGGCGGGGAAGGACACCGTGCTGCGCGAGCTGCGCCGGCGGGACCTGGGCCTGCACGCCGTCGTGCCCTGCACCACCCGCCCCCGCCGCCCCGAGGAGCAGGCGGGGGCGGATTACCACTTCCTCACCCCGGCCGCGTTCGACGACCTGCGCGCCCGGGACGAGCTGCTCGAGCACGCCACCTACTCCGGCAACTGCTACGGCACGCCCAAGGACGCCGTGCGCGCCGCCTTCGCCCGCGGCGAGGACGCCCTGCTGAAGATCGAGGTGCAGGGCGCCGCCCAGGTCAAAGGGCGCTACCCCCAGGCGGTGATGATCTTCCTCGCCCCGCCGGACCTGGGCGAGCTGGAGCGGCGCCTGCAGGCCCGGGGCGTGAGCGACCCGACCGACCTCTCCTGGCGCCTCGCCCGGGCGCGGGACGAGCTGGCCCAGATCCCCAACTACGACTACCTGGTGATCAACGAGGTCGACCGGGTGCTGGCCGCCGCCGACCAGGTGGAGGCGATCGTGCGCGCGGAGCGGTGCCGGGTGGCCGTGCCGGCCGTTCGGCTGTGATGGCTCGATCTCTCGATCGCGCCGCGAGGAGGACGATGAGTCAACTGGCGATCTTCGGCGGCGAGCCGGCCCGTAGCCGGCCCTGGCCCTCCTGGCCCCGGCCGGAGACGGCCGCCCGGGCGGCCGAGCTGGCGGCGCAGGTCCTGGCCAGCGGCAAGTGGGCCGGCGACGGCCCGATGGAGCAGGAGGTGGCGCGGCGCTTCGCCGCCCTCCAGGGCGCCCGCTACGGCGTCTGCGTCTCGAGCGGCACCACCGCCCTGCAGACCGCCCTGGAGTCGGCCGGGATCGGCTACGGGGACGAGGTGATCGTCCCCGGGATGACCTGGATCGCCACCGCCACCGCCGTCCTGGCCACCAACGGCGTGCCCGTCTTCGCCGACCTCGACCCCCAGACCTTCTGCCTCGACGTGGACGCCGCCGCCGCGGCCATCACCCCCCGCACGAAAGCCATCCTCCCCGTCCACGTCTTCGGCACGATGGCGGACATGGACGCCGTCAACGACCTCGCCCGGCGCCACAACCTGCTGGTGATCGAGGACGCCGCCCACGCCCACGGCTCGCAGTGGCGCCTGCCGGACGGCAGCGTCAAGGGCGCCGGCGCCCTCGGCCTCGCCGGCTGCTTCTCCTTCCAGGCGAGCAAGTCCCTCGCCGCCGGCGAGGGCGGCATCGTCCTCACGGACGACGCGGCCTTCGCCGACCGCTGCTGGTCGTACCGCAACGTCGGGCGCGCCCGGCGCGAGGGGCAGCCCAGCTTCCTCGGCTACAACTTCCGCCTCTCCGAGGTCCAGGCCGCCACCGTGATGGCCGGGCTGGAGACCCTCGAGGGCGAGCTGGCCAGCCGCGACGCCAGCGGGCTGCTGCTCAACCGGCGCCTGGCCGAGATCCCCGGCATCCGCCCCGCCCGGCGCGACCCGCGCGTCGTCCGCCAGGCCTACTACGGCTACATCTTCGGCTTCGATCCCCAGGAGTGGGGCATCCCCCGGGCGCGCTTCCTGCAAGCCCTCAACGCCGAAGGGGTGCGCGCCGGCAACGGCTTCCCGCCGGTCTACCGCACCGAGTACTGGCACGTGCGCAAGGAGCGCTTCCCGGCGGCCAGCCGCTACGACCCGACCGCGCCGGACTACCGGGAGCCGCACCTGCCGGTGACGGAGCGGCTGGCCCTGGAGGAGCAGGTCACCCTGCCCCACGCCCAGCTGCTGGGCACCCCGGAGGACGCCGAGGACATCGTGCGCGCCGTGGAGAAGCTCTACCAGCACCGTCAGGAGCTGGCCCAGCAGCCGGCGGTCGCCATCGCCTAAGCCCCGGCCCGGGCGGGCCCCCGCGGGTAGACTTTGGTATGGCCGTTCGTCCCATCATCACCGATCTGGAGCACAAGATCCTCCGCGGCAAGGCCAAGCGCGTGGGCAAGCTCGACGCGTCCGTGCAGCGCCTGCTCGACGACCTGATCGACACCATGCGCGCCGCCCCCGGCGTCGGCCTGGCCGCGCCGCAGGTCGGCGTCCCCCTGCGGGTGGTGGTGATCGAGTACGAGGACACCCTCTACACCCTGATCAACCCGGAGATCGTCAAGCGCAGCCCGGAGACGGTCACGGACGAGGAGGGGTGCCTCTCCGCGCCCAACTGGCAGGGCCCCGTCGCCCGGGCGGCGGCCCTCACGGTCAAGGCCCGGGGGCGAGACGGCAAGGAGTTCCGGGTCAAGGCCGAGGGCTGGCTGGCCCGCATCTTCCAGCACGAGCTCGACCACCTGGACGGCGTCATCTACCTCGACCTCGTCGAGGACCGCAGCCAGATCCACTGGGTCGAGCCGGAGACGGGCGAGGTGGGGGACGAGGACGAGGACGAGGACGCGCCGGTGGCCCCCCGCCGGCGCCGGCTGCGGCTGCGCCCCACGACCGACTCGAGCGCCCCGGCGCAGCCGGCCGCCCAGCCGGCGCCGCAGGGGGCCTGACCCGCCGGCGCCGCCCCCGGGGGCCGGGGCAGAGAGGACACCCGGTGGACCGACCGCGAGCCCTCTTCATGGGCACCCCCGAGCTGGCCGCCACCGTCCTGCGCCGCCTGCTGGCGCCGGATTCGCCCGTCGCCGTCGCCGGCGTCGTCACCCAGCCGGACCGCCCGGTGGGGCGCTCGGGGCAGCCCGCCCCCTCGCCGGTCAAGCGGCTCGCCCTGGAGCACGACCTCCCCGTGCTGCAGCCCCCTTCCCTGCGCCGCCCGGCGGCCGTGGCCGCCCTGGCCCGCCTGCGCCCGGACCTGGGCATCGTCGCCGCGTTCGGGTCGATCCTGCGCCCGGACGTCCTCGCCCTGGCCCCCCGCGGCTACCTCAACGTCCACGCCTCGCTCCTGCCGCGCTGGCGCGGGGCGTGGCCCGTCGGCGCGGCCATCCTCGCCGGCGACGCCGAGACCGGGGTGACCATCATGCGCCTGGACGAGGGCATGGACACCGGCCCCACCCTCGCCCGGCGCACGGAGCCCATTACCCCCCGGGACACCACCGCCACCCTGCAGGCCCGCCTGGCCGACCTGGGCGCCGGCCTGCTCGCCGAGACGATCCCCGGGTACCTGGACGGCTCCCTCGTCCCCCGCCCCCAGGACGACCGCGCCGCCACCTACTGCCACCCGGTGCGCAAGGAGGACGGGCGCCTGGACTGGGCCCGCCCGGCGGCGGCGCTGGAGCGCCAGGTGCGGGCGATGCAGCCCTGGCCGGTGGCCTTCACCACCTGGGAGGGGAAGGCCCTCCGCGTCCTCGCCGCCCGCGCC
>DATLLM010000569.1:0-22556 GCA_035537855.1 Chloroflexota bacterium
GTCTACGTCGACATCGGCGGCGGCGCCGAGCCGCCGCCGCCGGCCCACGGCGACCCCGACCGCCACGCCGCCGGCGCCCACCCCCTCGACCCCGGGGCCATCCGCCCGCTGCCCCACGGCGCGGCCGGCGCCGCCGGCGCCCGCATCGTGCCCGCCTTCTCCTATCCCGCCTGGCTCGACGGCCTGCGGGCCGGGCGAACGTTCATCACCAACGGCCCCGCGCTGTGGCTCGAGGTCGCCGGCCGGGCCCCCGGCGCCTTCCTGGACGTCAGCGCCCCCGGCGACCTGCCGGTGACCGTGCGCTGGGAGAGCCAGCTGCCCCTGAACCGGGTGGAGGTCGTGCACAACGGCCGCGTCGTCGCCCGGCAGGCGTGGCCCGAGGGGCAGCGCAGCGGGACGCTCAGCGCCCGCGTGCCGGCCGCCCCGGGGGACGGCGACGGCTGGCTCGCCGCCCGCTGCTTCGGCGACGCCCGCACCAGCTACGGCCACTTCCTCTGGGCCCACACCAGCCCGGTCTACCTCAGAGCGCGCTCGGTCGCCGGCACCCCGTTGCCCGCCGGCCCGGCCGCCCGCGCCGCCGCCGCGCGCTTCGTTGACGGCCTCGACGCCTCCCTGCGCTGGATCGGGAGCGAGGCCCGCTTCCGGGCCCCCGAGCAGCGCGACCGCACCGCCAGCCTGTTTCGCGCCGCGCGCGAGACCTACGCCCGCCTCGCAGGAGCAGCCACCGCATGACCAGCGCAGCCGCCGCCGGCGCCACCCCCCTCGCCGCCCGCTTCGGCGCCGGTACGGCGTCGGCCGCTCCGGGCGAGCGGGCCTTCGGCCACCTGAGCGCCACCCTCCCGGACGGCCAGACGGTGCCGTTCGCCCTCTGGGTGGTCAACGGCCGCCGGCCGGGGCCCGTGCTCTACGTCCACTCCACCCAGCACGGCAACGAGATCAGCGGCATCGAGGTCGTCCGCCGGGTGGCCCAGAGCGTCGACCCCCGCCGCCTGCGGGGCACCCTGGTGGCCGTGCCCATCGCCAACCCGCTGGCTTTCGCCTGGCGCCGGCACCACTACCGGCAGGAGGCGGACGAGGCCTACCAGGCCCACCCCGAGAAGGACATGGGCCAGCACTGGCCGGGCGACCCGGCCGGCACCGTACCGGAGCGCCTGACCCACGCCCTGTGGGACGGCGCCGTGCGCCACGCCAGCCACGTGATCGACCTCCACACCTGGAATCGCTGGCAGGCGGCGGCGACCACCGTCGACGCCTGGCACGCCCCGTCGCTCGACCTGGCCCTGGCCTTCGGGTTGTGGGTGCAGGGCCGCCCCGCCCCGGCGCCGCCCGAGGAGTACGCCAGCCGCTACCTCTCCCGGGTGGCCGTCGACCACGGCAAAGCCGCCTGCACGCCGAACTTCACCGGCCAGTGGGACATCTACGAGCCGGAAGTGCGCCGCGGCGTCGCCGGCCTGCGCGCCGTCCTGCGCCACCTGGGGATGCTGCCGCCGGCGCGGGGGGCCGCCGCCGCGCCGCCGCCCCTCTTCGCCGTCGAGGACCTGCTGGACGTGCGCGTCGCGGACGGGGGCATCTTCCTGCCCCGGGCCCGCCCGGAGCAGCGCGTCCGGGCCGGCGACCTGCTGGGGGAGCTGGTGCGCCTCGACGGCTTCGGCGTCGAGCCGGTCACCGCCCCGGTGGACGCCCTCGTCCATCTGGTGGGGGCGATCACCCCGGGCGCGGACGTGGCCCTGCCGGCGATGATGCCCGTCGCCCCTCCGGGCGGGCGCGTCGCCCGCCTGCTGCCCGTGGACGCGGCCGGCCGGCCGCTGCGGGCGGCGCCCCCCGCCGCGGACTGACTCGCCCGCCCCCCGGGCGGGCCGGCGGCCCGGACCCCGGCCTGGCCTTCGCCTACCGCGTCGCCCGCGGCCCGGCCCCGGCCACCCGCAGCACCTTCACCGGCGCCTCCGGGTGGGGGGGCAGCGGGCGCCCGGCCTCGTCCAGCCAGCGCTCGAGAGGGTGACCGCGGAAGGCCAGGGGCAGCTCCACCCGGGCCCCCCCGCGGCGGTGGGACTCGTAGACCCCCATGATCATCTCCAGGGCCCAGCGCCCGTCCGCGCCGCTGCTGCGGTGCTCCCGCCCCTCCTCGATCGCCGCCACCAGCTCCTCCACCATCGCCGTGTGGTGCGGCGAGTCCGCCCCCCGCGCGGCGTACGGCCCGGGGGCGATCTCCCGCGCCGGGACCTCGATCCGCTCCAGCCGGCCCGGCGGGGCCCAGGCCCCGCGGTGCAGGAGGACGTCGACGTGGTTGCTCGTGCCCCCGAGGAAGAGCACCCCGTCCGTGCCGAGCAGCTCGACGCTCGGCTGCCAGCCCTCGCCGGTGGCCGCGCTGCGGATGGGCTGGAAGTACGAATCCAGGGAGGCGGTCAGCCCGGCGTGCCAGCCGTCGCGGGGGCCGAAGCCGAACGTGGCCGCGCAGCGATCGCCCAGGACGAGCCCGCAGTCCCGGTCCCCCGGCCAGGCGGTCTGGCTGTAGACGATGTCCTCGATCCCGGCCAGGCGCTGCGCCGCCGCCGCGTCCGCCCCGGCCCCGCCCGCCACCGGCGCCGGTCCCGTGGTCAGGTGCGCCGAGACCCACTGCGGGTCGCCGGCGTAGATTCGCACCAGATCGAAGACGTGGGTCAGCAGTTCCATCAGGGAGTTGCCCGCCGGGCGGCCGCCCTTGTCCAGCATCCGCGCCGCGCGCAGGTCGCCGATGGCGCCTTCCTTGAGCAACCGCTCGACGGCGAACGTGGAGGGGATCATCCGGGTCTGGTGGTTGATCGCCAGGCGCGTCCCCGTGCGGGCGCAGACGTCGAGCATGCGGTCGGCTTCGCCCGGGGTGAGGGCCACCGGCTTCTCGCAGATGACGCCCTTCACCCCCGCCTCGGCGGCGGCGATCACCACCGGAGCGTGCTGCGGCGCCTGCGTGCAGACCGCCACCAGATCAAGGTCCTCGGCGGCGAGCATCTCCCGGAAGTCGGCGTAGCGCCGCTCGACGCCGTAGGCCTCGCCGGCGGTCTCCAGATTGGGCGCGTAGACGTCGGCCAGGGCCACCAGGCGCACCCCCCGCGCCGCCTGGAGCCCGGCGGAGTGGCTGCGACTGACCCCGCCGCAGCCGATGAGTCCCGCCCGATAGGTCGTTCCGGTGTTCATCCACACGCCCCCAAGATCCTCGCGCCCCCGCGCGCTCCGGGTCGCCCCGGGCGCCCGGCTCCCGTTACGACGGGCAGGCGCAGCATACGGCCCGCCGCCCCGCCCTGTCAGGCCGCCGGCGCCGCGCGCTCTGGCATCATCACTGCCGTGCCGTCGCCGCCACGTCTGCGCCGCCAGGAGGAACCATGACCACCGTATCCCGCCAGGAGACCGAGGTCGTTCAGACGGACCGGGCCGCCGCCCCCATCGGCCCTTACTCGCAGGCCATCGTCGCCAACGGCTTCGTCTTCGTTGCCGGAGAGAAAGGGCTCGACCCCGCCACCGGGAAGATCGTGCCCGGCGGCATCGCCGCCGAGACGCGCCAGACCCTGACCAACATCCAGCACATCCTGGAAGCCGCCGGCTCGGGCTTCGACCGCTGCGTGCAGTCCTTCGTCTACCTGACGGACATCTCGGAGTTCGCGGCGATGAACGAGGTCTACGCCGAGTTCTTCCGGACCAAACCCCCGGGCCGCACCACCGTCGCCGTCAGCGCCCTGCCCGCCGGCGCCCGGGTGGAGATCACCGTCACCGCCCTGGCCTGATCGGAGACACGGAGAAAGCGGGCTGAACACGGGCCGAACACGGGCCGAACACGGGCCGAATACGGGCTGAGGCGAGACCGAGGGTGGACCGCAGATGGACGGTGGGGTGACCGGCGCGTGACCCTGGCGCGGCGCACCCTGGGGCGCACCGGCCTGGAAGCGAGCGTCCTCGGCCTCGGCGGCCTCTTCGTCTCCCGGGTCGGCGGCCGCGGGCGCCGCGAGGCCCGCCTGGCCGTCCGGCGCGCCCTGGCCCTGGGGGTCGATTGGGTGGACACCGCCCCCGGCTACGCGGACAGCGAGGCCGTGCTCGGCTACGCGCTGCGCGGCGCGCGGGAGCCCTTCTGCCTCTCGACCAAGCTCGGCGGGCGCCCCATGCCGTTCGACGCCCGGGACGCGGCCGCCCTGCGCGCGTCGGTCGAGGAGAGCCTGCGCCTGCTGCGCCGCGACCACATCGACCTGCTCATCGTGCACGAGCCGGACCGGCCCGGCCAGTACGACTGGTGGGACGATTGGGAGTCGTTCCGGGGGCCGGTGGACGGCGTCCTGGACGACCTCAAGCGCGCCGGCCTCATCCGCTTCACCGGACTGGGCGGCACCACCGCCTACGAGCTGCCCCGGATCATGGCCACCGGGCGCTTCGACGTCGTGCTCACCGCCTTCAACTACAGCCTGCTGTGGCGCGAGGCCGAGCACGCCGTCTTCCCGGAAGCGCGCCGCCAGGGGATGGGCGTGATCGCCGGCTCGCCCTTGCAGCAGGGGGCCCTCGCCCGGCGCTACGACGACGCCGTACGGGACGGCGCCCCCTGGCTCAGTCCGCCCCGGCGCGAGCAGTTCCGGCGCCTCTACGCGCTCGTCGACGAGGTCGGGATCCCCCTCCCGGAGCTCGCCCTGCGCTTCGTGCTCTCTTCGCCGCACGTGCACGTCGCCCTGATGGGCGCCCGCTCGGTCGAGGAGGTGGAGGCGAACGTCGCCGCCGCCGGCCGCGGGCCCCTGCCCGCGGACGTGCTGGCCCGGCTGGACGAGATCGCCGGGGCCGTCCCCTTCCGCCCCTGGGAGGAGCCCTTCAATCTCCCCTTTGCGCGGCCGTACCGCGGCCCCGGAAGGGCACGTTAGCACAGGGAGAAGTGCGGAAGCGCTGAGAAGAAGCCTCTTGTGCGCGGGCAGGCGGAGAAGTGTCTGCTCGTGGGCAGGCCCTCAGGGAGACGCGTTTTGCGTGGGCATTCGGAGAGGCGGCGGCTCGTGGGTAGGCCCTCAGGGAGACGCGTCTTGCGCGGGCATTCGGAGAGGCGGCGGCTCGTGGGCAGGCCCTCAGGGAAGCGCGTTTTGCGCGGGCAGGCTCCGCTGGCAGGCAGACCTCCCGCCGCGCACGGCAGCAAGGTCCACGTCCGTGATACCGGAGGGCGCCGCAACACCGGTCTGGCTACCAGCTCGAGCCAGGGGCGCTGCACCTTCCCGCGGGAGTGGCGCGCCCAGGAGCGCCCGCGCCCGGCGATCCGCCGCCGGCCACCGTGTCCGATCCCGCTGGCCCGTCACACTCTGGCGTCGAGCGCGATGCCGTGCGCGGCCGGACGGTTGCCCGCTCCTGGCCCTGCCCGCGCAACACGCGTCTCCCAGGTCGTCCGCCCACGAGCGTGGTCTGCCTGATCAGCTAACGCCGCGACTACAGGTCCTGCTTGCCCGCTCACTCGCTGCGCTCACTCGCTTCGCTCGCTGCGCTCGCTTCCGTCCGCCACTCGTCGATCAGGGACGCCACCAGCGCCGTCCAGCCGGTCTGGTGGCTGGCGCCGAGCCCGGCGCCGTCGTCCCCGTGGAAGTACTCGTAGAAGAGCAGGCAGTCCCGCCAGTGGGGGTCGTGGTGGAAGCGCGGCGCCGGCCCGAAGGCGGGGCGCCGCCCGGAGGGATCGCGGGTGAAGAGGCGGATCGAGCGGTCGGCGACCTCCCGGGCCGCGGTCTCCAGGGTGATCGGGTCGGGAGCGATCCCCGGGGCGGGCACCCGCACCCGCGGGCCGAAGGAGGCCCCGAGCAGGCGCAGCGCTTCCACCACCAGGAACGAGGTGGGCAGCCAGACGGGGCCCCGCCAGTTCGAGTTGCCCCCCTTCAGCTTGGCGTCCGACTCGGCCGGCTCGTAGCGCACCTCCGCCGGTGGCGCGCCGAAGGGCTGGGCGGCGTGGTGCCGGGACAGGCTGCGGATGCCCCAGTCCGAGAGGAACTCGTCGTCGTCCAGCACGCGGGCGAGGACGCGGCCCAGCTGCTCCTCGTTCAGGGCGGCGAGCACGTAGCGCCGGCCGGGGCCCTCCCCCACCGGGTGGCAGCAGCGACCCACCAGCCCCTTCCGGTTGCGCAGGAACCACTCGACGTTGGCCCGGAAGGCGGGGAAGCGGGCGAGCAGGGCCTCGTCCAGTCCCTCGACCGCCAGCAGCGGGATGAGCCCCACCAGGGAGCGCACCCGGAAGCGCTCGTAGCGCCCGTCCGGGTGGCGCAGCAGGTCGTAGAAGAAGCCGTCGCGCTCGTCCCACAGGGCGGTGTCGCGCTCGCCCATGTGGCGCATCGCCGCGGCGACGTAGACGAAGTGCTCGAAGAACTTCGTCGCCAGGGCCTCGTAGGCGGTGCTCGTCTCGGCCAGCTCGAGGGCGATGGCCATCAGGTCGAGGCAGAAGCGGGCCATCCAGCCGGTGCCGTCCGCCTGCTTCAGCACGGCGCCGCCGGGGAGGCGCTGGCTGCGGTCGACCACGGTGATGTTGTCCAGGCCGAGGAAGCCCCCCTCGAAGACGTTGTTGCCTTCGCCGTCCACCCGGTTGACCCACCAGGCGAAGTTGATCAGCAGCTTATGGAAGCAGCGTTCCAGCCAGACCCGGTCGCCCCGGCCGGTGCGGCGCCGGTCGGCCTCGTAGACCCGCCGGCAGGCCCAGGCGTGGACGGGCGGGTTCAGGTCGGAGAAGTCCCACTCGCAGGCCGGGATCTGTCCGTTGGGGTGCTGGAACTGCTCGAACAGCAGCAGCCACAGCTGCTCCTTGGCCAGCTCGGGGTCGACCAGGACCAGGGGGACGCACTGCAAGGCCAGGTCCCAGGCGGCGAACCAGGGGTACTCCCACTTGTCCGGCACGCAGAGCACGCGCATCGAGTTCAGGTGCCGCCAGTGGCGGTTGCGGATCTCCTGGCGCCCTTCCGGCGGGGGCCGCGCCGGGTCGTCGCCGTCCAGCCAGCGCTCGACGTCGAAGAGGTACACCTGCTTCGTCCACAGCAGCCCGGCGAGGGCCTGGCGTTGCACCAGCCGCTCGTCCGCCGTCGCTCCCGGTGGGTGGACGGCGTCGAAGAACGCGTCCGCCTCGTCCCGCCGCCGGGCGATCACGGCGTCCACCGCGCCGAGGGCCGCCGCCGGGTCGGGCAGGGGCTCGGGGCAGAGGCGCAGGCGCAGGGTCACCGTCGCCCCCGGGGGCACCAGGAAGCGGTAGTGCAGGCAGGCTTTCGTCCCCCGCCGCCGGGGGTTGACCGCGCCGGTCTCGCCCCGCACGACGTAGCGGTGGAAGGCGTTCTTGACGTGGGCCGGGGGGGGAGCGCCGCCGGTGGCCTCCGGGCCGTAGACCGCCGCCACGTCCGTCTCGTTGTCCGTGAACAGGGGGACGCCGCCGGCCGTGGCGTACAGGTAGCGCTCGCCCAGGCGGTAGGCCGCCAGCAGATTGGCCAGCGGGGTCGCCCCGGCGTCGTCCGCCACCAGGCTGACGTAGCCCGGCCCGGCCGGGCCGGCCGCGATCGCCGGCTCGGGGCCGCGGGGGGTGCTCCAGGCCCAGGTGTTGCGGAACCAGAGGTGGGGCAGCAGGTGGAGGGGGGCCGGCAGCGGCCCCCGGTTGATCGCCCGGATGCGGACGCAGACGTCCTCCGGCCCGTCCTTGGCGTACTCCACGAAGACGTCGAAGTAGCGGTCGCCGTCGAACACCCCCGTGTCCAGCAGCTCGTACTCCGGGCCCTGCCCCTGGCGGCGCCGGTTCTCCTCGATCAGCGCCGCGTAGGGGAAAGGGGCCTGGGGGTACTTGTAGAGGTAGCGCAGGTAGGAGTGGGTGGGGGTCGAGTCCAGGTAGTAGTAGTACTCCTTGACGTCCTCCCCGTGGTTCCCCTCGTACGGCGAGACCCCGAACAGGCGCTCCTTGAGGATGGGGTCGCGTCCGTTCCACAGGGCCAGGGCGAAGACGAGCAGCTGGTAGCGGTCGCAGAGCGCGGCCAGCCCGTCCTCCCCCCAGCGGTAGGCCTTGCTGCGGGCCTGGTCGTGGGTCAGGGCGGCCCAGGCGTCGCCGTCCGCGCTGTAGTCCTCGCGCACGGTGCCCCAGGCCCGCTCGGCGACGTACGGGCCCCACCGCCGCCAGCCCCGGCCGTCGGCGTTCTGCGCTGCCCGCAGGCGGTCCTGCTCGGCTCCCCCGGGCGGCGCCTCAGCCGACGTGAGGGAGCACCTCTTCGGCGATGATCTGCAGCCCCTCCAGATCGTCGAGGTCGAGCCGCTGCACCATGATCTCCTCCACCCCGGCGGCGCCGTAGGCCCCGATCTGCTCGATCACCCGGGCCGGTGGCCCGGCCATCAGGTGGGGCGTCCGCTCGCGCATCGCCGCCAGGGTGGCCTCAGCCGAATCGCTGCCGCTGCGGGCCATCTGGTAGCGCAGCCGTCCGGCCAGCTCGGCGCTGTCCCGGTAGCAGAGCACCTGCGCCATCAGGGTGCGCCGCACGTCCTGCGGGCGCCGCCCCGCCGCGACGATCAGCTCGTCCAGCCGGGTCGAGGTGGCGCGGAAGCCGTCCGGGTCGCCACCGCCGTTCCAGGCGTCGGCGTAGCGGGCGGTCAGGGGCAGGGTGCGCTTCGGGCCCGAGCCGCCGATCAGCAGGCGGGGCCCGCCGGGCCGGGGCGAGCGGGGCAGCAGCTTCGCCTCGTGCAGGCGGTAGTAGCGGCCCTCGAAGCTGACCGGCTCGGTCTCCCGGGTCAGCCGGACGATCACCCCCACGGCCTCGGCCAGACGCGCCGCCCGGGCCGGCCGGTCGCCCAGCGGGTAGCCGAACATCTCGTGCTCCCGCTCCATCCAGCCGGCGCCGACGCCCAGGATGTAGCGCCCCCCGCTGAGGTCGTCGAGCGTCATCGCCTGGCGGGCGAGGAAGACCGGGTCGCGGAACGAGACGGGCATGACCAGGGCGCCGAACTCCAGGCGCCGGCTGCGATCGGCGAGGTAGGCGAACGCGGCCGAGAGCTCGATCGAATCGGCGAAGCCGCCGCCGGGCGGCACGAAGTGGTCGCAGCAGTACAGCCCGCGGTAGCCCAGGCGCTCCACCTCGGCCACGATCCGCTTCCAGCGCGTCCAGCTCAAGCCGTCCGCGCTCTCGATCTGCACCGAAAGGTCGACCATCAGACGGTGCCCAGCAGCCGCAGCGTCCGCTCCAGACCGGCCTGGCGGTCGTCGCCGGCCACGAGCACCGAGGCGATCACCTCGTCCATCCCCGCGTCCAGGTAGCGTTGCAGCCCCGCGCGCACCGTGTCCTCGTCCCCGTGCACGACCACGGCGTCCATCATCCTTTCGCTCAGCGTCCCCTGGCGCGCTTCCGGGAAGCCGGCCAGGGCGAACATCTCCTGGTAGAGGTAGGAGCGGGCGTATCCGGCGAGGCGCTCTCCGGCCGCCCGGCGCACGGCGGCGGCGTCCTCGCCGACGGACACGAAGCAGTGCGCCACCAGCGGTGGCGCCCCCCTCCCGGCGCTCGCGGCCCCCGCCCGGAGCGCCGGGAGGGCCTGGTCGCGCAGGTAGGGCAGCGGGCAGACCCAGGCGATGGCCCCGTCCGAGATCGCCCCGGCCAGGCGGTACGAGGTCGGGCGCAGGGCCGAGATCAGCACCGGCACGCCGGGCGGCGCCGGCACCGTCCCCCGGGCGGTGAAGCGCCGCCCCGCGAACGACACCGCGCCCTCCTGCAACGCCCCGCGCAGCACGCCGACGTAGTCCCGCAGGTACTCCAGGGGCCGCTCGAAGGGGATGCCGAAGGTCTGCTCGACGCTCGGCTTATGGCTCGGCCCGACGCCCAGCCGGAAGCGACCCGGGGCCAGGCCGGCGACCACCAGGGTCTGCTGCACCAGGACGAGGGGGTGGCGGGGGAAGACGGGCACGATCGCCGTGCCCATCCCGATGCGGCCGGTGCGCGCGGCCGCGGCGGCGAAGATCCCCATCGCGTCCGGCCCCACCCCGCCGGTGGTCAGCCAGGCGGTGGCGACGCCGAGCGATTCGGCCAGCTCGATCGCCGCCAGCTGCTCGGCGGCGCCGGATTCGTGCAGCGCGGCGCCGATCCTGCCGCTCGCTGTCCCTGCCATCGTCGCCCGTCGCTCCCCGGTGCGCCCGGCGCTGTCCGGGCCCCTCCGGGGAGTGTACCGTCTGCCGCCGGGATGTCAGGCCGAGGCCACCGCGCGCACGGCGTCCGGGCTGCTCGGGCGCCCCCAGCGGTCCCACCGGCCGTCGGCGTGGCGGACCGTGTGGTAGAGGCGGCCCTCGGCGGTGACCCCGCCCACCTGCAGGCTGTCCCCCGACCCGGCGCAGGTCACGGCGACGAACGGGTCGTCGGAGGGCCGCTCCCGCTCGCCCCAGCGGTCCCACCGGCCGTCGGCGTGGCGGACCGTGTGGTAGAGGCGGCCCTCGGCGGTGACGGCCACCACGTGCAGATCGGCGCCGGTGGTGGCGCAGCCGGCGCCGACGAACTCCGCCGCGATCGGGCCGTCCCGCTCGCCCCAGCGGTCCCACTCCCCGTCGGCGTGGCGGACCGTGTGGTAGAGCTGGCCGGTGGTCGTCAGCCCGACGTAGTGGGTGTCCGGCGCGGCCGGCGCCGGTTCTGGGGCGTCGCCGGGGCGGGCGTGGCCGGTGGCGCCTGGGCCGGCGCCGGGGTCTGGGCCCCGGCGCCGGCGTCGGTCAACAGCAGCAGGGCGCCTGCCCCCAGGAAGGCGCCCGCGCCCAGGGCGCGGCGGTCGGTCACGGTCATCGCTGCGGGCCCTCCTCTGCCCGGCCGGCAGTATCGCCTCCCGGGGTGCGGGCGGGCAGCCCCTCGGGGCGCGCCCGGCCCGCCGGGCGTCCCGCTCCCGGGCTCCGGCATCATTCGTTCCGCTGCCGACCGGGAGGGACCAGCGATGCGCACGACGCCGCCCGCCGCCGCGCCCGCCGCCGCGCCCGCCGCCGCGCCCGCCGCTGCGCTCGCCGCCGGGGCGGGCGCGCTGCTGCTGGGGCTCGCGCTGCGCGCCCTGATCGTCTACGTGCGGGACAACGGCCCGGCCGG
Organism: Chloroflexota bacterium; assembly: GCA_035537855.1. GTDB lineage: Bacteria > Chloroflexota > UBA11872 > UBA12225 > UBA12225 > DATLLM01. Next base: position 11,031 of record DATLLM010000569.1, read on the forward strand.
GGACGGCCTCTCCCTGCGGGGGAACGGGGCGATCGTGCTGCTGCTGCCGGTGGCCGCGCTGACCCTGGCGGCCGTGCTGCTGTGCCTGCGCCGGCGGGCCTGGCTCGCGGCGGCGCTCGTCCCCCTCGGCCTCTTCGCCGGGCTGTTCGTCGTCGGCGGCGGCATCTGACCCGCGGCCGGGCCCCGGCTCAGCCGCCGGGGGTCAGCTCGGCGGCGGCGGGGATCACCTCCCGCCCCATGATCTCCAGCGGCGTGATCCGGTCGACGCCGATCACCCAGCCGTAGACCGTCTCGATGCCCATCCCGGCCAGCCAGCGCAGCTGCCCCAGCAGCTCGCCGCACTTCGCGCCGTCCGGGCCGACGTCGAAGCCGAACGGGGCCGTCTTCTCGATCGCCGCGTAGTCCCGGCCCTCCCGCTCGCACAGGCCGCGCAGCCGCGCGAGCAGCCGGGGGATCTCCGGCGTCGGCTTGATGTTGCAGGCGTCGGCGTAGCGCGCCACCAGGGGCAGCGTGCGCCGCTCGCCGCTGCCGGCGATGAGGATCGGCGGGTGGGGCCGGCTGAGGCTCTGGGGCACGTTCAGGGCCCGCTCCAGCCGCACGTGCTTGCCGGCGAACGGCTCCCCGTCCCCCTGCGCGCCGGCCCACATCTTGAGGCAGACCTGCACCGTCTCCTCGAGCAGCTCGTAGCGCTCGCGCAGCGGGGGGAAGGGCAGCCCCAGCCCCCTGGCCTCCTCCTCGTAGTCCCCGGCGCCGAGGCCCAGCATGACCCGCCCGCCGGAGAGCACGTCGAGGGTCGTCACCATCTTGGCCAGCAGCCCGGCGTGGCGGTAGGGGACGGCCGTGGCCAGCGCCATCAGGCGCACCCGGCGGGTGCGGGCGGCGATGAAGCCCAGGGTGGTGTAGGCCTCGATCTCGTTCAGCTCCGGCCCGCCCATGATGGGGTGCTGCCAGACGTGGTCGGCGACGTCGATCGTGTCGAACCCGGCCGCTTCGGCCGCCTCGACCACCTCGGCCAGCTTCGCCCCCAGGCGGGGCGCCCCGCCCTCCCAGTCGCTCGAAGCGATGTGCAGTCCCAGCTTCATCGTCGCCGTCCTCCCGGACGTCAGCTTGCTATATCGTTGTACATCGTGCTCAATCAGACTACCCAACGAAAGTGGCGGGGTCAAGCCGGGGGCGGCCGGCGCGCCGCCCGGGTACACTGCCGCCGGTGTCCGCCGTGAGCGATCAGCCGCTGGTCAACATCCTGGGCGAGCGGATCGCCCTCGGGCCCCTGCGCCGCGACCTCGTCCCGGTGTACTGCCGCTGGATGAACGACTTCAACACCCTGCGCACGCTCGGCGTCCTGCCGGTGCCCATGCTCCTCGAGGCGGAGGAGAAGTGGTACGAGGCCCAGGTGGCCGCCGGCGGCGACACGGTGCACTTCACCGTCTACGTGCGCGACACCTGGCGCCCCATCGGCAACACCAGCCTGATGGAGATCGACCGGGTGCACCGCGCCGCCACGTTCGGCTTGCTGATCGGCGAGCCGGACGCCCGGGGGCGGGGCTACGGCACCGAGGCCACCCGCCTCGTCCTGGACTACGCCTTCACCGCCCTCGGCCTGCACAACGTGCAGCTCAACGTCTTCGCCTACAACCTGGCCGGCCTGCGGGCCTACCAGAAGGCCGGCTTCAAAGAGGTGGGGCGCCGCCGCGAGGCGCACCTGATGGGCGGCCGGCTGTGGGACGTGGTGATCATGGACTGCCTGGCCACCGAGTTCGACAGCCCCGTCCTCGGCAAGCTGCTCGTCCCCGACGCGCCCCGCTGAGGGCCCCCGCTGAGGGCCCCCGCTGAGGGCCCCCGCTGAGGGGCGTCGCCGGGGGCGCCTCAGCCGTCGACGTAGCGCCGGTGCATCGCCTCCAGATCGATTCGGAAGGCGTTCGCCTCCACCAGGCGGACGTTCGCCGCCACCTCATCGGCCGTGCGCATCCCCACGATGGCGGCGTTCACCCGCGGGTTGGAGAGGACGAAGCCCAGGGCCAGGGCGTAGAGGTCCACCTGCGCGGCGACGCCGGGCGCCGCGCCGGCGATCAGCTTCTGGAAGACCCCGCTGGAGAGGGAGCGCATGGTCACCACCCCCATCCCCCGCGCCGCCGCCTCGACGATCGGGCCGGCGTCGACCATCAGGTTGCAGGCGTCCTGGTAGATGATGCTGTAGGCGATCTGGAGCACGTCGAACGCGCCGCTGCGGATCAGGGCGTAGGTCCCGGGCGAGCCCGTCTCGGCGGTGAACCCGATCGCCCGCGCCTTGCCCTGCCGCTTCAGCGCCTGGAGCGCCTCGAGGGCGCCCCCTTCGAGCACCCGGTGGGCCTCGTCGTCCGTCCACCGCCCGCCGTGCAGCTGGAGGACGTCCACCGTCTCCACGCCGAGATTGCGCAGGCTGGCCTCGGCGCTGGCGACGACGTCCTCCGGGGCGCGCTTGCCCGCCGGCACCTTGGTCGCCAGCAGCATCCGCTCGCCCAGCGCCCCCGCCCGGCGGCGCCCCTCGCCGAAGATCCGCTCGCTGCGCCCGTCCCCGTAGCCCAGGGCGGTGTCGAAGTAGGTGATCCCCAGCTCGAGCGCCCGCACCACGGCGGCCACCACCGCGTCCGCCTGGGCCGGGACGTCCGGGTCGTACGCTGAGAGGTAGTTGGTCAGGCCCGCCGGGGCGCCGCCGAAGGCGAGGGCGGAGACGGTCAGACCGGTGGCGCCAAGGGAGCGGTACTCCATCGTTCGCGCGCTCCTCGTTCGGGGTCAGGGGTCTGGAGACTCAGCCCACCAGGCCGACGTCGCGCAGGTGCCGCACCGAGCGATCGAGGCGCGCCTGGCGCTCCTCGAGGGACTGCTCCGGCTCGCCCTTGATCCCCTCCAGCTCGATGCTGAAGTTGCCGGCGTAGCCGGCGTCCTTGAGGATGCGGCCCACGTTGGCGAAGTCCACCCCGCCGGCCTCGCCGAGCGCCGGGAAGTACCACTCGTGGTAGCCGCGCTTGCTGTCCTTGAGGTGCAGGTGGGCGACGTACGGCGCCACCCGGGCCAGCTCGGCCTCGCCGTCCGGCATCGTCTCGTTGTGGTAGTAGACGTTGGCGGTGTCCCAGTTGAGGCGGATGCGCGGGTGGTCGAGATCGCGCAGGGCCTTCAGCGCCCGGTCGGCGTTGACGGCGATCCCCGGATGCGTCTCCAGGGCCAGGGTGAGCCCCCGCTCGCCGGCGTAGTCCGCCAGCTCGAGCAGGCGCTCGTAGAGCGCCCCGATCTGCTCCTCGGGCACGTCGTCCGCGCTCCCCGTGAGCACCGTCGCTCCCAGCTCCCGGGCCAGGTTGATGCGGGCCTTGCAGGTGTCCACCCCGTCCTCGCTCATCACCCGCTGGAGCCCGTTGCAGGTTGAGGCCCGCACCCCGCTGGCGGCGAGCGAGGCTTTCAGCCCGGCGACGGCTTCGCCGCTCATCTTCTCGCTGGCGACGACCGACTCGGGGATCTCCAGCAGCCCGCCGTGGGGCTTCAGCGCCACCTCCAGGGCGTGCACCCCGATGCGCGGGGCGTGCTCGATGGCGGCGGCCACGCCGTAGCGCCCGTAGCAGTTGGTGAAGAGCTCCAGCCGGTCGGCGTCGAACAGTGCGCTCATGGCAGATCCTCTCTCTCCCGGGCGGGTTACCAGTCCTGGACGGCCCCGTCCGGGCGCCGCCAGCGGGGGCGTGATCCCTGGCGCAAGGGCTCCAGCTGCCCGAGCGCCGCCACGTTGACGCGCAGCCCGAGGCCCGGCTCGCCGCCGGGCACGAGGTGCCCGCCTTCGATCGTGAAGCCCCCTTCCAGCAGCCCCTCCAGGGGCCGGCTGGCCCCGGAGTACTCCTGGATGCCGCAGTTGGGCAGGGCCAGGTCGACGTGCATCGAGGCGACGTCCCCCACGTGGCCGTTGGTGCAGTGCAGCGCCGTCTCGACGTAGTAGGCTTCGGCCCAGTTGGCGATCTTGCGCGTCTCGGTGATCCCGCCGACGTGGCACAGGTCGACGCGCAGGTAGTCGACCAGGTTCTCCGAGATCAGCTCGCGGAACGCCCACTTGCCGCAGAGCTGCTCGCCGGTGGCCAGGCGCGCTCGCGTCTTCGACCGCACCAGCCGGAAGACCTCAGGGTTCTCCGAGCGGATGGCGTCCTCGACGAAGAAGGGGCGGTACGGCTCGAGCGCGGTGCACAGCTCGACCGCCTCGATCGGGGAGAGGCGGGTGTGCACGTCGATGCAGACGTCCGCGTCCTTGCCGACGTGCTCCCGGGTGGCGGCGAACTCGGCGACCGCCGCCTCGATCGCCCGCTGCGGGTCGAAGCCGCCCCGGGCCGCGTAGTCGCGGTCGCCGAGGCTGATCCGGAAGGCGCTGAACCCCTCCTCGAGCAGCGCGTCGAGGCGCCGCCGGGCCGCGTCCGTGACGGCGGCGCCGACGTGCCGGTAGAGGCGCACCCGCTGCCGCGCCAGCCCCCCCAGCAGGTCGTAGACGGGGACGCCCAGGGCCTTGCCCTTGACGTCCCACAGGGCGGTGTCGATCGCCGAGATGGCGGTCATGATCACCGGGCCGCCGCGCCAGAACGAGCCCCGGAAGAGGTCCTGCCAGATGTGCTCGCTGCGGAAGGCGTCCTGCCCCACCAGCCAGTCGCGGAACTCGTGGACGCACTCCACCGTCGCCCGCTCCTTGCCCGACAGGCCGCAATCCCCCCAGCCCTCCAGGCCGCTGTCCGTGACCACCTGCACGAGGGTGATGTTGCGCTCGAACTCGGCGGAGTACCCGGCGTGGGTGCGCACTTCGGCGATCTTCATGGCGCCCGCAGTGTACTCCTCTCCGCCTCGCGTCCGGCTGCGACCGGCGTGCTAGGCTCCGCCCGTGGCCACCGGCGCCCCGGCGCCCCGACCGTGGCCGGCGGACAGGAGGAGGACGTGAGGATGAGGCGGCACGGGATCACGACGGAGGACCAGGGCGGGCGCACGCGGCGCGGTCTGCTGGCGGTGGCCGGCGCCGGCGCCGGGACCGCCCTGCTCGCCGCCTGCGGCGCAGCGGGGCCGGCCGGCTCCTCCGGGGCGGCGCGTCCGGAGGCCCTCAGCGGCACGGTGCGCATCTGGGCCAATCCGGCCTTCCCCTTCCACGAGGACGTGGGCGGGCAGATCGCGGCCAGCTTCATGGCCCGCTATCCCAACGTCAAAGTGCAGTCCGATTCGCTCAACGAGGACCGCACCCAGAAGATGATCGTCTCCGTCGCCGGGGGCGACGCGGCCGATCTGGTCTCGATCGAGCCGTACCACGTCCAGGGCCTCGGCTCCCGGGGGGTGATCGCCTCCCTCGAGGGCTACCTCAAGAAGTCCTCGGCCATCAAGCGGGACGACGTCTGGCCCACCCTGATGCGCGACGTGACCTACAAGGGGCAGGCCTACGGCCTGGTCTACGGTCCCGACCTGCGGGTGATGTACATCAGCGTCGACCGCTACCGGGCCACCGGCCTCGACCCCGAGAAGCCGCCCCGCAGCTGGGACGATCTGGAGGCCGCCGTCGGCCGGGTGCACCGCGGCGGGCGGGGCAGCGAGATCGAGCACCTGGGCTTCGATCCCTACCTCGGCAGCGGCGGCGCCGGGCGCTGGCTGGTGCCCTTCTGGCAGCTGGGCGGCGAGCTGCTCAGCCCGGACGACCAGAAAGCGACCATCAACAACGAGAAGGGCCTCCAGGCCCTGACCTGGCTGAAGAAAGTGGTCGACGCGCAGGGCGGCTACCAGCGGATGCTGGACTTCGAGAAGGGACCGACGCCGAACCAGCTGTTCATGGACAACAAAGTGACGCACTACTACGCCACCTACGCCGAGCGGGCCCAGGAGTTCAAGCTCAAGGCGCCGAACCTGCAGTACGCCTTCGCCGGCTTCCCCGTCCCGGCCGGCGGGCGCAAGGCGAACTACGGCGGCGGGCACACCTTCCCCATCGTCTCCGGCTCCAAGGCGCCGGACGCCGCCTGGGCCTTCCTCGAGCACTTCCTGGCCGAGGACAACAACATCGCCTTCGCCGACCGCTACGACCGCATCCCCGTCCGCACCTCGACCACCCGGGCCGAGAAGTGGCAGCGCAACGACCCTTTCCGCAAGCTCGCCGCCGAGGAGATGCCGGGGCGGCGCTTCCAGCTCCCGGCGCCCGGCGGGATCGAGGCCCAGCCGGTGGTCAACGGCCTGGTCACCGACGTCATGCTGGACCGGAAGTCCGTGCGCGACGCCCTGAGCGAGGCCGAGGCGAAGATCCAGACGATCCTGGACGCCTGGAAGCGCTGAGGGACGAGCGCGCATGTCTGCGACCGTGCCCCCCGCGCTGCCCCACCCCGTGGACGGCGCCCGCCTCTGGCGCCACCTCCGGGCGCTCTGCGAGGACATCGGCCCCCGGCTCAGCGGCTCGCCCGGCGACGAGCAGGCGGTGGCCTACATCGCCGCCCACTTCCGGCGCTGCGGCGCCCGGGTCGAGGTCCAGGACTACCCCTGCCCCAGCTGGGAGCACACCGCAACCGAGCTGACCCTGCTCGATTCGGGCGCCGCGCGCACCCTGCCGGCCAGCGCCCAGACCTTCTCCCCGCCGGGAGACGTGACCGCCCCGCTCGCCGCCGTCGCCACCCGGCAGGAGCTCGATCTGGCCCCGGACCTCGAAGGCAAGGTGCTGCTGCTGCACGGCGCGGCGGCGGCCGGCCTGGCCCCGGACCGCAACCCCACCCTCCTGCTCGCCGAGGAGCGGCGCGCCGCCGCCCTGCTGGTGGTCAGTCCGCTGGAGACGGTGGCGACGAAGCTGATCCGCGACCCGGCCCTGGCCCTCCCCGCGGCCGCCGTGCCCCTGTCCGCCGGTCAGGCCCTCCTCGCCCGGGCCGGCGCCACCGTGCGCCTGCGCGTCGACGCCCGCCGCTACGCCTCAACCGGCCACAACGTGGTCGCCCACCTCCCCGGGCGGACGTCCGGCCGCGTCGCCGTCGCCGCCCACTACGACACGGCCGCCGGCGTCCCCGGGGCGACGGACAACGCCTCGGGGACGGCCGCCGTGCTCGAGCTCTGCGAGGTCTTCGCCGCCGCCGGCCCCCAGGCGCTGGGCCTCGACTTCGTCACGTTCGGCGCGGACGAGTACGGGCGCACGACCGGCGCCAACCTGGGCGCCGCCGAGTACGTGCGGCGCCACCCGGCCGAGGTGGGCCAGACGCGGGCGGTCGTGGAAGCGGACGGCGTCGGCACCGCTCCCAGACGCCCCCGGGTGCGCCTCATCGGCTGGCCCGCCGCCGCCCGCGACGCCCTGCTCGACGTCTTCCGGCGCTTCCCGGCCTACGAGGTGAACGACCAGTCCGGGCAACCGGACGCCCGCCCGACCGCCTTCAACCTGCCCGGCGTCCCCGCCGCCGCCTTCGTGGACGACTACCGCTTCCTGCCCATCCACACCCCGCTGGACACCATCGACCTGATGAGCGAGGCGGGGCTGGCCTTCGCCGCGGAGACGATCGCCGGCGTCGTCGCCCACCTCGCGTCCGCCGGGAGCGAGCCGTGAGCGGCGCCCCGCCGCCCGCCGGGGTGGCGCTCCGGCCCGCCCGGCCCGGCGATCTCCTGGCAGCGGGGCAGATCGCCGTCGCCGCCTGGACGCCGATCTACGCCCACCGCCGCCGCCTGCTCGGCGATTCCCTGTTCCGCAAGCTCCAGCCCCAGGGGCTCCAGCGTAAGGCCGGCGAGATCGCGCGGGCCTTCGCGGCGCACCCCGAATGGGTGGTGGTGGCCACGGCGTCGCCCCCGCCGCCTGAGCCGGTGGACGGGGGCGGCGCGGACGCGCCCCCGGTGGTCGCCTTCGTCACCTACCAGCTCGATCCGGAGCGGGGCGTCGGCACCATCGGCAACAACGCCGTCGATCCGGCGTGGCAGGGGCGGGGCATCGCCACCGCCCTCTACCGTCACGTCCTGGGCGTCTTCCGCGCCGCCGGCATGACCGTCGCCGCGGTGACCACCGGGCTGGACGACGCCCACGCCCCCGCCCGGGCGGCGTACCACCGCGCCGGCTTCGCGGCGGCCACCCCCAGCGTCACCCTCTACCAGGAGCTGGAGCCGGGCTGAGCCCTCCCCCGGAGGGCCCGCGTCCCGGCGGAGGACCGCGCCGCCCCGGCGCGGTCCTGCGCACGGTCGCGCCGCGGGTACCCCCTCCGGGAGAGGGCTCAATCCTGGATGCGGATCTCACCGCGGCGCACCGCGCCGCCCTGGACGGCGCCGCCGTCGATGGCGATCGTGAAGGCGTCGCCCTGGCCGTTGCGGCCGCCGTCGGTCGCCTGGACGGTGAAGGCGCAGGTCTGCCCCAGCCGGTCGAGCTCCTGCCGGATGGCTCGCTGCCCGGCGTCCGCCAGCGCCTCGTCCTCGCTCAGCTGCCCCAGCCGCAGGCCGGCGAGGCCGCGCCGCCGGTCGAGGCAGCGCCCGGTGCCCGAGAACGTGGCCACGTCGCCGGAGACGCTGAGCGCGGTGATGCCGTCGCCGGTCAGCAGGACGCCGTTCCTGACGTCGGCGTAGAGCACCCGGCCGCTGAGCCGTCCCTGGCCGTCGCTTGCGACGGCGAAAGCGGCCGTCGCCCGCCCGTTCGCCGTGTCCAGCACGGCCAGTCCGCTGGCCGCCGCCGGCTCGCTCACGGCCGTCGCCGTGGGGGCGACGCTGGGGGTGGCCGTCGCCGTGGGCGAAGGGGTCACTGTCACTGTGCCGGTGGGCGAAGGGGTCGGCGTAGCGGTGGCCGTCGGCGTAGCGGTGGCCGTGCCGGTGGGCGTCGGGGTCGGCGTGGCGGCGCCCCGGAGGGTGATGCGCGCCACCTGCGGGTCGTGGTCGCTCGCCTGCTCCGCGAACTCGGCGTTCACGTGGACGACGTCGTAGACGATCGCGCCGCCGTTCAGCAGGCTCTGGCTGACCAGGGTGTGGTCGAGGTCCTGGGAGTTGCCGTCGAAGACGTAGGTGTAGCGCTCGCCGGGGGGCAGCGTCTCCAGCAGATCGGTCAAGCCGGCCGCCTTGAGGATGCCCAGGGGGGCCGAGAAGGAGAAGTCGTTCAGGTCGCCGAGCACGATCACGTTGGCGCCGGGGTCGGCGGCCAGCAGGCTGCCGACGAAGCCGGCCACCACCTGCGCCTGGGCCCGGCGCTGCGTCTCCGAGGAGAGGGTCGGGGGCTGGAAGCGCCCGAAGAGGGGCTGGTCGCCGCCCTTGGAGTTGAAGTGGTTGGCGACGACGAACAGGCGCTGGCCGTTGAACGTGAACTCCCCCGCCAGGGGCTTGCGGCTGCTGGCGAAGGCGGCGTTGGCGGGGTCGAGGCGCCCGGGGCTGAGGGAGAGCTGCGGCCCGGACGGACCGGCGAGCACCGCCGTCGCCGCCGTCGCGTCCCCGCCGGGGCGGTCGACGAAAGCCAGGCCCCGGTCGGTGCGGAAGAGGAAGCCCTGGCGGATGTTGCCGCCCGGCTCGCCCCCGTCCTGGTTGTTCGCCGGGTCGATCTGGCGGTACTCGTAGGCGGGGCCGCCGGCCGCCGCGATGGCCCGGATCAGGGTGTCGAAGGTGTCGCCGGCGGCGACGTTCCCGGTGTCCGCCGGGCCGTTGTCGTCCTGCACCTCTTCGAGCGCCACCAGATCCGGCGACTGCAGGTTGGCGACGATCAGGCCGGCCAGGGTGGCGAACTTGCCCGGCCCGTCTGCGGGGTCGAGGTTCTCCACGTTGAAGGTGGCAACGGACAGCTGCCCGGGCGCCGCCGGGGCCGCGCTCTCGCGGCTCAGCCCGCCGGAGGTGGCCGTCAGGGGGCCCTCCACCGCCAGCTTGAAGTTGCCGAAGGAGTAGTCCATCACCCCCACCGTCGCCCCCGGGAAGCGGTCGCCGACGTTCACCGTGGTGGACAGGGAGGTGGGGACGGCGATGATGATCCGCTCCGGATTGAAGTCCCCGGCCGAGACGACGATCCCGCCCCGCGGCGTGCGCTGCCCGGCGGCGGCGCCCCCGTCCGCAAGGACGGAGACCTCGCTCGCGTTGGCGGAGAAGTCCACCCGCGGCCCGCTGGCCACGGCGTCGTTCACCTGGACGCGCATCCCCTCCAGGCTCTCGTAGAAGTCCAGGCCGTCGTTCGCGGGATCGAACAGGGCGCCGCCCTCGACGTCTCCGGCGGCGTCGTTCTCGATCACCGTCGCCGGCGGCTGGCGCCCGCCGGCGCCGGCGATCACCGGGGTCGGCAGGGCGTTGCCTGAGGAGACGACCGTCACCTGCGGCGCGACGATCTCGGTCGTGGTCAGGTTGTTGAAGTCGTTGTCCGAGGGCGGGCAGGAGGGCGCGCAGCCGGGGCGGAACTCGCTCACGGTGCCGCTGACCTGCACCGCGTCGCCGGTGGCGACGCTCGGCGCCGCCGCGGTGAAGACGAAGAGGCCCTCGGACGTGCGCTCGTCGCCGTCCGGCTGGGGGTCCTGCATGAAGAAGCCGTTGCCGCGACGCACGGTGACCACCCCGCTCACCCCGGTCACCGCGGCCCCGTTCAGCGGCGAGCGGTGGGCCGCGCCCTGGATGTCGTGGATGCGCGCCGCCAGCGGCGTCGCCGTCGCCGTCCCGGTGGCGGTGGCCGTCGGGGTGGCCGCCGGCGTCCCCGGGGTCGCCGGGACGCAGGGCAGCGCCGCCGTCGCGCTGTTGCGGGGCGCGCCGGGGGTCAGGGCCGCGAAGTCCGCGCTGTTGCCGTCCGTGTCCTGACAGCCGGCCCCGGCGCGGGCCAGGCTCGTCCCCGCGGCCGGCGCCGGCGCCACCGTCCCCTCGACGAACGCGTTGGTCGCCGTGCCGTAGGCGACCGAATCGACCACCGCGCCGCTATTGGCCGGGCCGTTGCGCAGGGCCAGTCCGCCACCGGCCGCCGCCAGGGCGCCCGTGCCGGAGTGGGGGTAGGTGGTGTCCGGCGGGACGCTGCCGGCGTACCCCTGCGCCGGCGTCCCGGACGGCGCGGCGGCGATCAGGTAGTAGCCGCCGGGGGGGATGATGGTGCTCGCCGTCCAGACCACCGCCGGCGTCGAGGCGTCCGCCGGCCCGGCGGCGGAGCGGTAGACCAGGCGGTGCCCGTTCAGGTCGAAGGGCGCGGCGCCCACGTTGTGCAGCTCGACGAACTCGTCGGCCGCCGTCGCCCCCGCGACCTGGATCTGGCTGATCACCACCGTCGAGGACACGGCGCGCGCCGCCGGCGCGCCGGCGAGCGCCGCCAGCAGGCCGGCCGCCAGGGTCGCCAGGGCGAAACGGCGCCACCAGGGGCGGCCGCTGGTGGCCAGGGTTCCGCGGACTCGCATGCTGCCTCTCTTCCGTCTGCCGGGGTTAGCGGCGCTCACGGTACCTCGCGAATGTAACCGGCGGTCGGAACCGGGCTCTCCGGCACTCTTGCTGTGCCCAATCCCGCCGGTTCAGGCGGCGCAGAGCAGGCGCAGTCTGAGCAAGTCGAGGTGGGCCCTCCCAAACATGGCCCGCTTGAGCATTTTGAGCCGGTTTACCTGTCCCTCCACCTGGCCCTGG
>DATLLM010000570.1:0-3289 GCA_035537855.1 Chloroflexota bacterium
GCGGTGTCCAGTCCGGAGAGGGCCAGCGGGTACTCCCGCACCTCCCATTTGCCCATCGAGTACTGGCGCAGGGCGAGCGGAATCAGATGGATGGCTTCCGCCCGCGAGGCGAAGTAGGGCTTGCGCGTCCCCGGATTGAACCACTCGTCCAGGGCCTCGTTCCACAGCCCGTACACCGTCGGCAGCTTGGGGTACTCCACCTCGTCGGCCATGCGAGCCGCAGTATACCCGGCGGCCGGCGCTCCACCGGCGGCCCCGGCGCCGAGCCGCCGGGTGGGCGCGGGTCAGGCGAGCTGATACTCCGGCGATGCGAGCAGCAGGTAGACCACGCCGCGCACCTTCTGGTCGACGAAGGCCGGGAGGAAGGGCCTGGCCGGCAGGGCGGAGGGGGGCGCCTTCGTCCTGCCCGCCGTCTTCGCCACCCCGGTGGCCGCCCCGGCCGGCTGGGGAAGGATCTTGGGATCGCCCGCGCTGAGGTACTCCAGCAGCGTCGCGCGCATCCCCGCGCTCATCTGCCCGTCGAGGAGGACGGCGCCGAAGTGGTCGACGATCGCCTCCGGCCGGTTCAGCCCGTTGCGCTCGACGACCACGGCGAAGGGCGGGGCCATGGTATGGCCGTCCTCGCGGGCGGTGCACAGGAAGTTGGCGAAGTTGAGCCGCTCCATCCAGGTGGTGCTGTTGATCCACTGCGCGCCCCCCGGCCAGCCGGCGACGTTCGGGGGATTGAACAGGGCCTGCCCCATGCGGGTGGTCACCCCGGGGAGCTGGAAGCCGTCCGTGGCGACGCCCAGCGCGCGCACCGCGCCGACGACGAAGTCCACCGGCGTCTTGATCTGCGCCCGGTAGGCCCTGGGGGAGTAGAAGACGGGGGCGTTGAACAGGACGCGCAGCATCGCCCGCACGTCACCGCCGGTACGGGTGTACTCGGCGACGAGAGGCTGCACGTCGTGCGCCGACGGGTTGGGGAAGACGAAGAACTCGAACAGGCGCCGGGAGAGGTAGTAGGCGGCGGCGGGGTGCCCGGCGATGTGCTTGATCACGGCCGCGCCGTCGAAAGGGGCGGTCCTGCCCAGGATGGTCTTCGACCCGGCGTCGTGGTTGTTGGGGCGGAAGACGAACCTGCCCTGATCGAGGCCGAAGCCGGTGAAGGCCCGGGCCACCTCGCGCACGTCGCTCTCGGTGTAGTTCGGCTGGCCGTCCGGGCCGCTGATGCCGAGGGAGAAGAGCTCCAGCAGCTCGCGGGCGAAGTTCTCGTTCGGCTTGCCCTTGACGCTGGTCTGGGCGTCCAGCCAGATCATCATCGCCGGGTCGCGGGCGACGCCCATCAGCAGCGCCTCGAACCTGTCCACGGCGTGCTCGCGGAAGAAGGTGTGCTGGTTGAGCATGTGGTGCGGCGGGTCGGGGTTCTGCGGCGTCGGGTTGGGGAACCCCACCTTGGCCGAGGCGCTGGTCAGCAGCCCGTGCCAGAAGAGGGTCATCTTCTCCTGGAGGGGCCGCCGGGTGTAGACCATGCGCAGCAGCCACCAGCGCTGCAGGTCGGTCAGCTTCTTGAGGTCGAGGTTGAACAGCTTGAAGCGCTCCTCGACGTCGTCCTCGACCGACTCGTAGTCCACCAGGCGGTCGACCGCGCCCTTCAGACCGAGCGCCTCAAACTCGTCGAGCGTCTCCGGGCTGGCCCCGAAGCCCGCCCGCCGGAGCAGGTGGGCCACCTGGGAGCGCCGCGTGTTCAGGGGGTGCGGTTGGGCGCGGTCGAACGAGCAGGCGGCGGCGAAGAGCGCCGCCTGCAGGGCCACGGTCAAGCGTAGGACGCTGGCGCGCCGCATCCTGAGATCCCCCTCGATCGCGACGGCCAGCGCGGGCCGTCCCGGTGATGGCGTGAACGTGCGGTGGTGCCGGATTACGATAGACCAAGCCGGCCCGGCCCACCCGCCGCCGGCGTTAACCGGGCGTTCACGTTTGGTTAAGATGAAGCACCAGCCGCCTCCCGGTCGCCAGCCGGCGCGCCGGGCGGCGAGCACGCCAAGGAGTGAGGGACCTCGTGGTTGACGCCTTTCTCGATCAGGTGACCGACCTGCGCTGCGAGGCCCCCCTGCCCCGGATGGTGCGGGTCCGCCAGCGCTTCGACGCGCCCGTCCTGGAGGACATCGCCGGCGCCACCCGCGAGCAGGTGCGGGGGCTGGTGGCGACGGTGCGCCCGGGGATGCGCATCGGCATCACCGCCGGCAGCCGCGGGGTGGCCAACATCGCCGCCGTGCTGCGGGCCGCCGGGGAGGCCGTCCGCGAGCGCGGCGGCGAGCCGTTCGTCCTGCCGGCCATGGGCAGCCACGGCGGGGCGACCGCCGAAGGGCAGACGGACGTCCTGCGCGGCTACGGCGTGACCGAGGAGTCCACCGGGATGCCGGTGGTCTCCTCGATGGAGGTGCGCCAGATCGGGCAGCTGGGCACGGCGGACGATCCCGGACCGGCGGTCTTCTTGAGCGAGACCGCCCTGGCGGCGGACGGCCTGATCGTCTGCAACCGGGTCAAGGCCCACACCGACTTCCGCGGCGAGATCGAGAGCGGGCTGGCCAAGATCACGGCCATCGGGCTGGGCAAGCACCAGGGGGCCAAGACGATCCACGCGTTCGGCACCCGGGGCCTGGCCCACTGGCTGCCCCAGGCGGCGCGCCTGATCGTGCAGACCGCGCCCGTGCTCGGCGGCCTCGCCGTGCTGGAGAACGCCTACGACCAGACCGCCCGGGTGGTCGCCGTGCCGGCGGAGGCCATCGGCGGCGCGGGGGAGGCCGCCCTGCTGACGGAGGCCAAGGGTCTGATGGCCTCCTTGCCCTTCGAGGACATCGACGTGCTGGTGGTGGACGAGATCGGCAAGAACGTCAGCGGCACCGGGATGGACACGAACATCATCGGACGGATGATGATCCGCGGGGTGACCGAGTTCGGACGGCCCAACGTGCGCATCGTGGTCGTGCTCGACCTGACCGAGGAGTCGCACGGCAACGGCGCGGGCATCGGCCTGGCGGACGTGCTCACCCTGCGGGCGGCGCGCAAGCTGGACCTGCGGGCGACCTATATCAACGGCCTCACCTCAGGCATCGGTGGCGTGCAGCGGGTGAAGCTGCCCATGTTCGTGCCGTCGGACGTGGACGCCATCTGCGCCGGAATCCTCTGCTGCGGACAGGGCGATCCGCAGCAGGTGCGCCTGGTGCGGATCAAGAACACGCTGGAGATCGGCGAGCTGGAGGTTTCGGAGTCGCTCCTGCCCGCCGTCCACGCCCACCCCCGCCTCGAC
>DATLLM010000571.1:0-2454 GCA_035537855.1 Chloroflexota bacterium
TCTCCGTCCCCGCCCCGCCGGCGCCGCCGTGGCGGCGGCGTGCGGCGCCGGCGGGGCGGGGACGGAGCCGGCGGGGAAGGCCGGGGCGACTCCGGCGCTGACGCTGGAGTTCTGGCACAACAAGGCCCAGCCGGAGGGGCAGGACGTCACCACCATCGTGACCCGCTACAACACCCAATCCGCCCCGACCACGGTGACCGAGATCTTCCAGGGCAACGGCGCCACCCTGCTGACCAAGCTCAAGGCCGCGCTCGCGGCGGCGACGCCACCGGACGTGACCTACGGCTTCGGCGCCTGGATGCCCAGCTTCGCCGAGCAGGGGGCGCTCGTCCCGGCGGACGACCAGATCAAGCGCCTGGGGGGGATCAAGAAAGAGGACTTCTTCCCCGCCCTGGTCAGCGCCCAGACCTGGAAGGGCAAGCTCCAGGCGCTGCCCTACGGCACCGGCTCCAAGGGCTACTACGTCCGCCCGGAGATCATCAAGCGGGAGAACGTGGCCAGGCTGCCGGTCACCTGGGAGGAGTTCGACGCCTTCGCCGCGCGGGTCACGCGCGACGAGCAGTACGCCCTGGGGATGAGCGCGAACGACGCCAGCTGGTTCCAGCTGCTGCTCGGCCAGCGCGGGGGCAAGGTGCTCGAGGCGCCGAACGGGAAAGCGGCCTTCCACCAGCAGCCCGGGATCGAGGCCCTGACCCAGCTCACCGATCTGGCCCAGCGCAAGCGCACGCTGAAGATCACGAGCACCGCCGCCGGGGACTTCGCCTCGGGGCAGCTGGCGTCGCTCATGAGCGGCGAGTGGCAGATTCGCTTCTACCGCGCGGACGGCACGCCGCACGATACGGGGCTCTTCCCCCGCCAGCGAGCGTCCGATCCGCCGTCGACGCTGCTGGGCGTCGACGGGTTCTACATGTTCAAGACGAATCCCGACCGGCAGGACACCACCTGGCGCTTCGTCACCTGGCTGCTCAAGCCGGACGTCTACCAGAGCTGGGCGGTGGCCGGGTCGTTCCGCCTGCCGGTGATGCCGGCGGCGGTCAGGTCGGACGAGTACCAGAAGTTCCTCAAGGAGAATCCGCAGCAGAAGCCCTTCGCCGACCAGCTGCCGGGGGCGTTCGTCACCCCGCCGACGGTGCTCGGCGACGAGCTGAGCACGGGCATCGGCAACGCGGTCAAGCGCGCCGTCGGCGGCGAGCAGTCGCCGAAGGACTCGCTCGCCGCCGCCGCGCGCGAGTTCGACGCGCTGGTGAAGTAGCCGGCCGGCGACCGGCGCGCGGCCCGGCGGGCCCACCGCCCTGGAGGAGAGCGAGCAGGTGTACAAGCGCAACTGGCGTGATCGGGAGCCCATCCTGGCCCACGGCACGCCGGCCCTCGACTGGCTGATGATGGTGCGTCGCACGGACGCCGCCCGGCTCCCGGACGATCCGGACGCGGCGCCGATGGACCGGGTGCGCTTCTTCACCCGCTGCACGATCGAGCCGGGCATCTCGCGCGACGACCACAAGCACGACGACCAGGAGCAGCTCTACTACATCATCTCCGGACAGGGCTGGATGACGGTGGACGGCGAACGGCAGACGGTGCGCGACGGCGACCTGGTCTACGTCCCCCGCCTGGCGATGCACAACATCGGCAACGACGGGGACGAGACGCTCGAGCTGCTGCTCCTCGGCGTGCAGCTCGACCGGTGAGCGCGCCCGAAGGGCTGCGGCCGCTGCGGCGCCTGGCGGTCTTCCTGGGGGAGTCTCCGGCCGGGCCGGAGCGCGTCGCCGCCGGGCTGCTCGTGGCCCGCATCCGGCGGCGCTGCGGCGCGGCCGCCGAGCTGCTGGATGCGCCCCCGCCGGGCTGGGCGCCGGGTGAGGCCGTGCGCGGCTTCGACGGCGCCGTCTGGCTGGGGCGGGCCGAAGGGCACGCCGCCCTCGGCGCCCTGCTGCGCCGCGCCGGGCGGCGGGCGCCGGACGCCCTGCGGCCCGGACCGGAGGGGTACCGCCTGCGCACCCTGACCGCGGACGGGCAGCCCCAGGCCCTCGTCGCCGGCGCGGACGCCCGGGGCACCCTCTACGGGGTCGGGGCCCTGCTGCGGGCCCTGACCTACGGGGACGGCAGCGCCGGGCTGCCGGCGCTGGACGTGGCGTCCGCGCCGGCCTTCCGCTACCGCGGCCAGGAGCTGCGCCAGTTCGCCAACCCCACCATCCCCGAGCTGGGGATGCGCCCCTGGGACGCCGCGGACTGGGAGGAGCAGATCGCCGATCTCGCCCTGTGGGGCTGCAACCTGATTCGCAGCCAGATCATCTGGTACTGGTTCGACCGCTGGCGCAGCGAAGCGGAGGGGGACGGCACCGCCGGGGCGGGCGCGGCCGGGGGGCCGGCGGCGCAGACCTGGGAGCTGCTCAAAGAGGTCTGCCGCACGGTCGGCCGCTACGGGCTGGACGTCGGCGTCTACTACGCCCCCAACTC
>DATLLM010000572.1:0-9707 GCA_035537855.1 Chloroflexota bacterium
CGCCCGGGCGGCAACACCCGGCGGCCGCCGGCCGTTAGCGACTGATACACGATGAAGAGTCCACGGATTGCGGCCGCCCTCTTCGCCCTCGCCGGTGCCCTCGTGCTGCCCCTCCTGCTGCCGGCGCCGGTGGCCAGGGCGGCCCGTAAGGTGACGTCCTTCTCCACCAGCCGGGGCGAGTCGCTCAGGGCGCCGGGGTCGCTGCCGCCGTGGCCGGCGTCGACGAGCACCCGGTAGGCGCCACCCGGCGCCGCCTGCGCCGCCGGCGCCGGCAGCAGGAGGGGCAGCACGAGGGCACCGGCGAGGGCGAAGAGGGCGGCCGCAATCCGTGGACTCTTCATCGTGTATCAGTCGCTAACGGCCGGCGGCCGCCGGGTGTTGCCGCCCGGGCGCTACCATGTGGCCCAAGCAAGGGAGGGACACGGGAATGAGCAGCGATCGGATCAGGGTGGGTTTCATCGGCGCCGGCGGCATCGTCCGCCAGCGCCACGTCCCGGGCCTCCGCGCCGTCCCCGGCGTGGAGCTGGCCGGCGTGGTCAACAGTACCCCGGAGAGCTCCGCCCGGGCCGCCCAGGAGTTCGGCATCGCCCGCACGTTCGAGTCTCCCGAGGCCCTGATCGGCTCGGACGAGATCGACGTCGTCTGGATCGGGACCCAGCCCTACCTGCACAGCAAGCTCTCCATCGCCGCCCTCCGGGCGGGCAAGCACGTCTTCTGCCAGGCCCGCATGGCGATGGACTACGCCGACGCCCGCACGATGTACGACGCCTGGAAGGCCAGCGGCCTGACGGCCAACATCTGCGCCCCGCCCCACTACATGCGCGGCGACAGGGTCGTCCGCCGCCTGCTGGGCGAGGGCTACGTCGGCAAGCCGTACAACGTGAACGTGCGCTCCTACTCGACGCAGTTCTTCGACCCCCAGCAGCCCCTCCACTGGCGCCAGATCGCGCCCATCTCGGGCGTGAACACCCTGGACGTGGGGATGCAGATAGAGGTCGTGCACCGCTGGCTCGGCTACCTGAGCGACGTCACCGCCCAGGCCGCGACGGTCATCCCCGAGCGTCCGGCGGCCACCGTCAACCAGGGCTCGGGCGCGACCCGGGTGGAGCGCCCCGATACGGTCACCGTCGCCGGGACGATGGCCAACGGGGCCCTGTTCTCCGGATTGTGGAGCGGCGTCGCTCGCTTCGGCGACGGGCCGAACGCGATCGAGGTCTTCGGCTCGGACGGCACCATCCGCTACCTGTCCGGCACCGACGCCCCGGGCAGCGGACGGATTCTGGCCGCCCGCCTCGGCGACGCCGAGCTCAGCCCGGTTGAGGTGCCCGAGGACGAGGCGCGCGCCTGGACGGTCGAGGCGGACTTCATCGCCGCGGTGCGGCAGGGCAAGCCCGACCCCGAGCCCTCGTTCTGGGACGGCCTGAAGTACATGGAGTTCACCGACGCCGTCTTCAAGAGCGTCGCCGAGGGGCGCACGGTCAAGCTGCCCTACGAGTCCGGTCTGACCGGCTGAGCCCGCCCCCGGGGGTCAGCCGCCGGTGCCCGCCGCTCCGCGGCCGCTCCCCCGGGCGAGCGCCTCCATCAGCGCCGCCGCCCGGGCCAGGACGTCGAGCTCGGCGCCGGTGAGGGCGCCCAGCCCGGCCGCGAGGACGGCCGTCCGCCGGTCGCGCCCTTCGAGCAGCAGGCGCGTGCCGGCCGGCGTCGCCCGCACCAGGGTGACCCGGCCATCGCGCGGCCCCGGCTCGCGCTGCACCAGCCCGTCCGCTTCCAGGGCGCTCACGATGCGGGTCATCGTCGGCGGGCGCACCTGCTCGGCGGCCGCGAGCGCCCCCAGGGTGAGCGGCCCGCCGAAGACCACAACCGAGAGAGCGGACAGGCGCGGCGCGCTCAAGCCGCTGGCGTCGTCCTCCCGGCGCAGCCGGCGCAGCAGGTGGACGGCGGCGCTGTGCAGCGCCCCGGCGACCGCCTCCCGCCCGGCGTCCGCCGCCGGCGACCCGGCCCCACCCGTCTCGCTTGCCTCGCCCACCGGTGCTGCCCTACAGTGCCTTTCGTTAGCTTTGCTAACAAATACAAACCGGAGGCCGGAGACCATGAGCAGCGCCACCGACCCGGACCGTGCCGGCCCAACGGCCGGCCTTTCCCGCATCGGGCAGATCGCCGTCACCGCCCGGGACCTGGACCGGGCCGTCGCCTTCTACCGCGACGTGCTGCGGCTGCCGTTCCTGTTCCGCGTGCCGAACCTGGCCTTCTTCGACTGCGCCGGGACGCGCCTGATGCTCGGCGAGCCGGAGGGGGAGGGGGAGGCCGGCCACGCCTCCATCCTCTACTTCGACGTCGCCGATCTGCCGGCGACGTACGACGCGCTGCGGGCCCGCGGGGTGACCTTCAAGGACGCGCCGCACCTGATCGCCCGGATGCCCGACCACGAGCTGTGGATGGCCTTCTTCGCCGACTCCGAGGGCAACACCCTGGCCTTGATGAGCGAGGTGCGCCCGGCCGCGGGCTGAGCCGGCGCGCCGCCGGCGCCTCCTACGCCGCCGCCGGCCGGCCACCGGCGGCGGCAACCGCCCCGGCGCCGAGCCCCGGCGCGGCGAGAATCGGGCGGCGTCCCGTTCGCTGACCTCCACGCGCTCGGAACGGCCGGGGGCTACTCGTTGGCGGCCGCGGGGACGCCGTTCGAGCGCTGCGGCACCCGCAGCCCCCAGCGAGCGGGGGCCCGCCACAGGCTGGAGACGATCAGCTCCCGGACGAAGAGCAGCTCCTTGGGCAGCCGGTCGTAGAGGGTGACGAAGAGCTCGTCGTGGGAGAGAATCTCCCGCATCCAGGCCTCGCGGTCGATGCTCATCAGCTCGGCGAAGCGCTCCGGGGTGAAGCCCTCGCCGCGCTCCGGGTCGGCCAGGCCGCGCCAGTCCAGGTCCTCGTAGCGTGGCATCCAGCCCAGCGGGCTCTCCACGCCGACGGCTGACCCCCGGGCGCGGGCGACGATCCACTTCAGCACGCGCATGTTGTCGCCGAAGCCGGGCCAGAGGTAGTTGCCCTCGGCGTCCTTGCGGAACCAGTTGACGCTGAAGATCCGCGGCGGGTGGGGCAATTCGCGCCCGAACTGCAGCCAGTGCCCGAAGTAGTCCGCCATGTGGTAGCCACAGAAGGGGAGCATGGCCATCGGGTCGCGCCGCACGGTGCCCACCTCCCCGGCGGCCGCGGCGGTGGTCTCCGAGCCCATCGTCGCCGCCAGGTAGACGCCGTAGGTCCAGTTGAAGGCCTGGTAGACGAGGGGCACCACGTCCCGGCGCCGCCCGCCGAAGACCAGCGCCGTGATCGGGACGCCCTTGGGGTCGTCCCACGCCGGGTCGACGCTCGGCACCTGGCTGATGGGGGCGGTGAAGCGGGCGTTGGGGTGCGCCGCGCGGCCCCCGCTCTCCCGACTCCAGGGCTGCCCCTGCCAGTCGGTCATCCCCGACGGCGGCGCCTCGGTCATCCCCTCCCACCACACGTCCCCCTCGGCCGTGAGGGCCACGTTGGTGAAGATGGCGTTCGCCCGCATCGCCGCCATGGCGTTGGGGTTGGTGCGCTCGCTCGTGTCCGGGGCGACGCCGAACAGCCCGGCCTCCGGGTTGATGGCGTAGAGCTGGCCGTCCTGGCCCGGCTTGATCCAGGCGATATCGTCGCCGACGGTGGTCACCTTCCAGCCGTCCGCGCTGAACGGCGCCGGCGGGATGAGCATGGCGAAGTTGGTCTTGCCGCAGGCCGAAGGGAAGGCCCCCGCGACGTAGGTCTTCTCCCCGTCCGGCGACTCGACGCCCAGGATCAGCATGTGCTCGGCGAGCCAGCCCTCGTCCCGGGCCATGGTGGAGGCGATGCGCAGGGCGAAGCACTTCTTCCCCAGCAGGGCGTTCCCGCCGTAGCCGCTGCCGAAGGACCAGATGGCCCGCTCCTCGGGGAAGTGCACGATGTACTTGTGCTCCCGGTTGCAGGGCCAGGGGACGTCCGGCTGCTCCGGCTCGAGCGGCATGCCGACCGAGTGCAGGCAGGGCACGAACTCGCCGTCGCCGAGGACGTCCAGCACCGCCTGGCCCATCCGGGTCATGATCCGCATGTTGACCACCACGTAGGGCGAGTCGGTCAGCTCGACCCCCACGTGGGAGATGCCGGAGCCGAGCGGCCCCATGCTGAACGGGACGACGTACATCGTCCGCCCCCGCATGCACCCGTCGAACAGGCCCCGCAGGGTCTCCTTCATCTCGTGCGGCGGCACCCAGTTGTTCGTCGGTCCGGCGTCATCCCGGGTGCGGCTGCAGATGAACGTGCGGTCCTCCACCCGCGCGACGTCGCTCGGATCGGAGCGGGCCAGGAAGCTGTTGGGGCGCAGCTCCGGGTTGAGCCGGATGAGCGTGCCGGCGGCGACCATCTCGTCGCACAGGCGGTCGTACTCCGCCTGCGACCCGTCGCACCAGTGCACGTCGTCCGGCCGGCAAAGATCGACCATGTCGTCGACCCACGCCCGAAGGTGTGCGTTCTTGACCTGGATCGGCGCCTCTCGCGTTTGCGTCCCCATGGCTGGCCTCTACCTCAGTATGACGCCCGCGCGTCTAGCGATGCCTCTCCCCGACCGGGTCCTCGCAGTGCAAGACCTTGTACCGTGCGTCCGCGGCGGCGACGCGCACCCGCCGGAACGCGCGCGACGCCGGCAGCTCGTAGGCGAGGGCCTTGTTGGCGACGAACCAGGCGGCGCCGCCCTCCCGCAGGTGGGCGGGGGCGCCGGCGATGAACTCGAGGGCGGCCGAGTTGTCCGCTTGCTGCCCGCGGTGGGCCGGCAGGTTGCTGACCACCACGTCGTAGCGCTGCCCGGCCAGCGCGGCGTAGCCGTCGCTCAGCAGCACCTGGGCGTTGGTCAGCTCGTTGGCGAGGGCGTTCTCCCGGCTCAGCTCGACCGCCGGCCGGGAGGAGTCGACCAGGACGACCTGCGCCCGGGGGTCGGCCGCGGCCAGGGCCAGGCCCAGCGTCCCGGCCCCGCAGCCCAGGTCCAGGATGCGCGCCCCGGGCGGCGCCTCCGCCGTCTCGGCCAGCAGCTGCGAGCCCGGGTCGACCCGGCCGGCGCTGAACACGCCGGCGGCGAGGCGCAGCTTGAGGGTGATCCCGCGCAGGGCCACCTCGAGCGGCGGCGCCGCCGCGCTCGCGGCCGCGCCGGCGGCGCGGGCCACCTCCGCCCGCGGCCCGGCGGCGCTGTACATGCGGCGCTGGCCCCCGCCCATGCCCTCCAGCTCGACGCGCTCGAAGAGCTCGCCGGCGTAGCGCACGAACGTGTCGCCGCCGCGCCGCTTGTGGGCCTGGAAGTAGAGCACGCCTTCCGGAGTCAGGGCGCCCGCGGCGGCGGCCATGGCCTGCCGGACGGGTGCGTTGCCGAGGAAGAACGGCGCCAGCAGCAGGGCGAGGTCGAACGTGCCCCGCTCCTCCGGCCGGACGTCCAGGGCGAGTCGCGGCTCGACGCCGTCCAACCCGGACTCGCGCACCGCCCGCTCCAGCTCGGTCAGCTGGTCGATCGCCGGGCGGAGGGCGACCACCCGGGCGCCGCCGCCGGCCGCCCACAGGGCGCCGCCGGTGTCGTAGTAGCCCATCTCGAGGACACGCGCTCCCGCCGGGAGGGCGACGTGCTCCCGCAGGAGCGGCAGGTGGTAGCTCTGGGCGTCCGTGCTGGACATGACCGGGGTCGCCGGGCTGGTCGGGTCAACGGCTCCCGGAGCGCCCGCCCCGCGTCGCCGCCGGCGGCGACGCCGGCGCTCCTGTGACCACCTGGCAGGGGGAGTATACTCGCCACCGAAATGGCAGCCTCCCCGGACGCGCCTGCGGGCGCCGCCGCCCGCCGCTCCGTCCCCCATCTGCTCCCCACCAGCGTCGTCGGCAGCCACGCCCTGCCCGGCTGGTTCTGGACCTCGCTGGACGCCATCAAAGAAGGCAAGTACGGCCAGACGGACGTCCGCGAGGTGATGGACGACGCCGTGAACGCCGCCGTACGCGACCAGGAGCGGGCCGGGATCGATCTGATCACGGACGGCGAGATGCGCCGCTGGTACTTCGTGCAGGGCTTCTACAGCCGGTTCACCGGTCTGGAGGAGCTACCGCCGCTGCGCGCCACCGGCGTCTACGGCTACGACAGCCCGCCCCGCTACCGGCTGGTGGACAAGGTGACCGTGCCGGACGGCCTGGGCATCGTCGAGGAGTACCGCTACCTCGTGGGGCAGACGGATCGGGCCATCAAGGTGACCTGCCCCGGGCCGCTGACGCTGACCATCCACCTCCAAACGCGCGGCGGCGACGCCTACGACGGCGACCGCCTCGCTCTGGCCTACGACGTGGCCGGCGCCGTCAACCGGGAGCTGCACGCCCTGGCCGACGCCGGGGTGCAGACGATCCAGCTGGACGAGCCGAGCTACTCCATCATCCCCGGGCGGGCGACGGAGTGGATCGCCCTCTACAACACGGCGGTGCGCGGCGTGCGCGAGCGGGGCGTACGTCTCGGGCTGCACGTCTGCTTCGGCAACCTCGGCAGCCGCCCCCGCGGGCGCCGGCGCTACGGGTGGATGTTCCCCGACCTGCTCGAAGCGGACGCCGACGAGCTCGTCCTGGAGTTCGCCAACCGGGAGATGGTCGAGGTCGAGCTGCTCGGCGAGATCGTCCGCGGGGGCAAGGACGCCGGCGCCGGCATCGTGGACGTGAAGTCCTTCTGGGTCGAGCCGGCGGACGAGGTCGCCGAGCGGGTGCGCCAGTGCCTGCGGCACGTCCCCCCGGAGCGCCTCACCTTGCTGCCGGACTGTGGCTTCTTCCAGCTCCCCCGCTGGCTCTGCGCCCAGAAGCTCAAGCAGCTGGTCGCCGGAGTGCAGATCGTCCGCCGGGAGCTGGAGGGCTGAGGGTGGGCGGCGCCCTGGGCGCCCCCCCCGGGGCCGGGGACGGACTGCGCCTGGGGGACGTCCTCCGCGTCGCCGCCGCCCCGCAACGCTGGGGTGGCAGGACGGCGCTGATCTGGACCGGGCCCGGTGGCGTCGAGCACCGCGCCACCTACGCCGAGCTGAACGCGCAGTGCAACCGGGCGGCCCACGCGCTGCGCCGGCGCGGCGTCCGCCCGGGCGACCGGGTGGCGGTGCTGGCCCGCAACGGCCCGGAGTACGTCTGGCTCTACTTCGCCCTGGCCAAGCTGGGCGCCGTCCTCGTCCCGGTCAACTTCTGGTACCGCAGCGGGGAGATCGAGTACACCCTGCGCCAGTCCGGGAGCACCACCTTCCTCTTCGACCGGCGCCACGCGCCCCAGGCCCGGGAGGCGGCCGCCGCCTACGGCGGCGTACGGCTCGCCTTCACCTGGGGGGACGCGCCGGCGGACGCCCCCCCGGGCGCCGCCGGGGGCGAACCGGAGGACCTCGTCGCCCTGCTCGAGAGCGCCCCGGCGGGCGAGCCGGAGTCCGGGGCCGGCGCCGGGACGGCCCACATCATCCTCTACACCAGCGGCACCACCGGTTTCCCCAAGGGGGCCACCTTCTCCCAGGGCGCGCACTACCTGCACGCCGTCGCCTGGGCCCTGATGACCGGCCAGCACGCCGGCGACGTCGGCCTCCTCGTCTACCCCCTGTTCCACACCGGCGGCCCGGACTGCATCCTGCTGCCCCACTTCCTCGTCGGCGGCACGGTGGTGCTCCTGGACGGCGCCGAGCCGCAGGCGATGCTGGCGGCGATCGCCGGCCACCGGGCGACGAACGTCTTCTGCGTGCCCACCGTGTGGCGCCGTCTGCTCGGCGCGCTCGACGCCGCCGGCCGGGCCGCGCCGGACGTCTCGTCCGTGCGCCGCTGCCTCGGGTCGTCGGACACCCTGCCCCCTGACCTGCTGGACGCCATCCTGGGCCGCTTCGACGCCGAGGTCTACGTCACCTACGGCCTCACCGAAGCCGGCTGCATCCTCACCTACTCCCGCCTGACGCGGGAGGACCGCTCCGGAATCGAGAGCGTCGGGCGCCCGCACCCCCTGGTCGAGCTGGCCGTCGACGCCCCGGAAGGGGAGGTCGGCGAGGTGCTGGCCCGGGGGCCGACGTTGATGGACGGCTACTGGTCCCTGCCCGAGCAGACCGCGGCCGCGTTCGCCGGCGGCTGGCTGCACACCGGCGACCTGGGCCGCTTCGACGGCGCCGGCCGGCTCGTCCTCGCCGGGCGGGCCAAGGACATGATCGTCACCGGGGGCGAGAAGGTCTATCCGGTGGAAGTGGAGCGTCTGCTGCGGGCCCTGCCCGGTGTGGCCGACGTCGCCCTGGTCGGGGTGCCCGACCCGGTGTGGGGCGAGTCGGTGCTCGCCTGCGTCGTGCGCGAGGAGGGGGTCGCCGGGGGGGCGCTGACGGCCGCGGCCGTGCAGGCCTACGTCCGCCCCCGGCTGGCCGGCTACAAGTGTCCGCGCTACGTCGAGTTCGTCGACTGCCTGCCGGTGACGAGCGCGACGAACAAGGTGCAGAAGGGACGCTTGCGGGAGCGGTTCCGTATGCTGGTGCGGTCCTGAGGACCAAGGGGAGGGTTGAGGATGGTTCAAGCGAGTTCGCCCGCCGCGGCGCCGGGTCTGTCGGAGGCCGACGCCGCCGCGCTGCAAGCGCTCGACGCGCTCGTGCAGGAGACGCACCTGCTCTGGGACGAGGAGTGGGTCGGCTTCTCCTGGCGCAACTACACCTACGAGCACATGCAGCGGGTGCGTGGCCTGTCCCGCACCATGGGTCGCCAGGAGGGGGCCGATCCGCGGGTCATCGAGTTCGCCTCGACCCTGCACGACGTGACCAAGAGCTACGACGGCGAGATCATCGTCGGCCCCGACGGGAAGCGCGTGCTCGACGAGAACGGGTTCTGGAAGAACGAGTCCCTGCTCCCGCGGCGCACGAACCGGGTGACCGACCTCTACGCGCGGATGGGGCTCGAGGGCAGCCTGCACAACGTCTCCGGCGGGCAGGTCGCGGCCGCCCTGCTCGAAGAGTCCGGCTACCCCGGCGAGTTCCGCCAGCGGGTCGACCAGGCCATCCGCGAGCACCTGATGGCGGGGAGCGACGCCTCCCTCGAAGGCCGCGTGCTCTACGACGCGGACACCATCGACGCCAACATCGGCCTGCCCGCCTTCTACCGGAACATCCAGATCAGCCTCAGGGGGCAGGACCGGCAGTACGAGCGCCGCGGGGAGAGCTTCGTCGACTGGCTGCAGGAGCACCTGCCGGAGTACCTGGACGGCTACCTCAAGGAGCGCATCCCCACCTGGATCGAGGGCAAGCAGAGGGACTTCATCCCCAAGATGACCACCGCCGCCGGGCGGCGCGTCGCCCAGGCGCGGATCGACCGCCTGAGCCAGCTCAACGGCGAGATGATCGCCGAGCTGGAGGGGCTGGAGACGGCCGTCGAGTCCGGGCGCCTGGCGGTGGTGCGCTACTTCATGGAGAACCGCCGGAATCCCCGCCTGACCGAGCAGCTGGCGCTGCTCGAGCAGCGCTGGGCCGGGGGCGGCCCGCTCCCCGGGACCGCCGAGCTGCTGCGCGTGATGCAGTCCGAAGTCGCCGGCGACGACTGAGCGCCGGCCCTTTCGACCGTCCACGTTGACCGTATACTCGGATCAACCTTGATCCGAGGAGACAGCAGATGCCGGAACGCCACCGGAGCAACCCGCGCGACTACGACCGAAGCGACCGTGGGCGCGGGTACAG
>DATLLM010000573.1:0-14380 GCA_035537855.1 Chloroflexota bacterium
TCGCCGCCGTGCCGCTCTCTTCGGCGCGGGCGGTGTCGGCCATGTCCAGGGCCTGATTCAGGGCGTCGCCCATCGCCGTGCCGCCGTTGGCGCGCAGGCTGTTCAGGGCGGCCTGCACCGCCTGCCGGTCGTCCGTCGGGCGGGTCTGCACGTCGACCGCGTTGGAGAACGAGATCAGCCCGACGCGCATCGCCTGGGGGACGGACTCCAGGAAGCGCCGCCCGGCGGCCTGGGCGGCGGCCAGCCGGGAGGGCTGCACGTCGGTCGCCACCATGGAGACGGAGGTGTCCATCACCATCACCACCGTCGCCTGCTCCTTGCGCACCGGCAGCACCGCCTGGGGCCGGGCCAGGCTAACCAGCAGGGCGGCGAGCGCGCCGAGGTAGAGGGCCGCCGGGACGTGGCGCCGCCAGCCGGGCTGGTTGGGGGCCAGGTTGGGCATCAGGGCGAGGTTCGAGAACCGCCCGGCGACGCGCCCGCGGCGGGACTGGACCACCAGGTAGAGGACGAGCGCCAGGGGCAGCAGCAGCAGGGCCCACAACCAGCTGGGCTCGGCGAAGCTGACCGGCGGGAGCTGCGGTAGCGGTGGCATCTGGGGGAGAGATGGCGCGCTCACAGGGTGAACGGTAAAGGGGCGGCGTCAGCGGTGCCTCAGGTGTGGGTAAGAATCTGATAAGGGGGCGACGCGATTCTGCCTCGGGCGGGCCAGGGGACGGCGTCCCGGGGCGCTCCCGGCGCCCCCGGAGTCACTTGGGGAGGCGGGTGTACTCGGTGATCGGCAACACCTCGTACTGCCCTTCTCCGATGGTCAGCGACGCCGCCAGGGCGCCGGCGGTATCGAGCGAGGTCAGGCAGGGGATGCGGCTCTCCACCGCCGCGCGGCGGATCTCGAAGCCATCCTGGAGGACGGGACGCCCGCCGGTGACGGTGTTGATCACCAGGTGCACCTTCCCCTCCCGGATCAGGTCGGTGATGCCGCTGTCCCCATCCGAGAGCTTACCCACCTTCTGCACCGGCAGGCCGAGGGAGGCGATCAGGGCCGCCGTGCCGGGGGTGGCGATGAGCGAGTAGCCGGCGGCGGCGAACTGCTTGACGATGGGCACGGCGGCGTCCTTGTCCCGGTCGGCGATGGAGAGCAGCAGCCCGCCGGCCGTGGGGTTGATCCCGGCGGCGATCATCGCTTTGTACAGCGCCGGGGCGAAGGTGCGGTCGATGCCCATCACCTCCCCGGTGCTCTTCATCTCCGGGCCGAGGTAGGTGTCGACGCCCACCAGCTTGCTCATGGAGAAGACGGGGGCCTTCACCGCGACCAGGCGCTGGCGCGGCCACAGCCCGCCGGGGAAGCCCATCTCGCGCAGCGTCTTGCCCAGCTGGATGTGGGTCGCCAGGCGCACCATCGGCACCCCGGTCACCTTGGACAGGAACGGCACGGTGCGGCTGGAGCGGGGGTTCACCTCCAGGACGTAGACCTGACCCTGGTAGATGACGTACTGGACGTTGACCAGGCCGCGCACGTTCAGCCCGGTGGCGATCCGGGCGGTGTAGTCGACGATCTGGTCGACGTTCTCCTCGGTGAGGTTGATCCCGGGGTAGACGGCGAAGCTGTCGCCGGAGTGCACCCCGGCGCGCTCGATGTGCTCCATGATCCCCGGGATGAGGGTGTCGGCGCCGTCCGAGATGGCGTCCACCTCCACCTCCTTGCCCTGGAGGTACTTGTCCACCAGGACGGGGAGCCGTTCGGTCGGCGGGGTGACGGTGCGCAGGTAGCGCTCCAGGTCCTGGGGCCCGCCGATGATCTCCATCGCCCGCCCGCCGAGGACGTACGAGGGTCGCACCAGCACGGGGTAGCCGATGTGCTGGGCGACGGTCAGGGCGTCCTTGACCGAGGTCACCCCGGCCCCCGGCGGCTGGGGGATGCCCAGGCCGTCGAGGAAGTGCTCGAACTTGCGCCGGTCCTCGGCCAGGTCGATCGTCTCCACCGAGGAGCCGATCACCCGGGCGCCGGCCCGCTCCAGGGGCCCGGCCAGATTGATCGCCGTCTGCCCCCCGAACTGGGCGATCACCGGGGGCATCCCGCCGTCCGGGCCGCCCTCCGCGCGCGCCTCGTTGGCCAGCACCTCGAAGACGCTCTCCTCGTCCAGGGGCTCGAAGTAGAGCCGGTCGCTGGTGTCGAAGTCGGTCGAGACCGTCTCCGGGTTGGAGTTGATCATCACGCTCTTCCACCCGGCGTCGCTCAGCGCCCAGGCGGAGTGCACCGAGCAGTAGTCGAACTCGATCCCCTGCCCGATGCGGATCGGGCCGGAGCCGATCACCACCGCCCGGGGGGCGTCGATCGGCGGCGCCTCGTTCTCCAGCTCGTAGGTGGAGTAGAAGTACGGCGTCCGCGCCTCGAACTCGGCGGCGCAGGTGTCCACCATCTTGTACACCGGCCGGATGCCCAGCTCGCGGCGCATCTCCCGCACCCGGTCGGGCAGGCCCTGGACGCTCTCCGAGAGGGTCCCGATCTGGGCGTCCGAGAAGCCCTTGCGCTTCGCCTCCCAGAGCAGGCCGGGGGTCAGCGGCTCCGCCAGCAGGCGCACCTCGAGCCGCTGGAGCGTCTGCAGGCGCTCCAGGAACCAGGGATCGATCGCCGTCCGGCGGTGCAGCTCCTCGACCGGGGCGCCCTGGCGCAGGGCGGCCATCAGGGCCCACAGGCGGAGGTCGTTCGGGGTGTCGATGACCCGCCACATCGTCTCCGGCTGCTGGCGCCAGACCTCGTCCTCCCAGAGCAGGGTGCGCCCGCCCAGCTCGAGCGAGCGGACGGCCTTCTGCAAGCCGGCCTCGAAGGAGCGGTCGATGGCCATCACCTCGCCGGTGGCCTTCATCTGGGTGCCGATGGTGCGGTCGCCGCCGGGGAACTTGTCGAACGGCCAGCGGGGGATCTTGACCACGCAGTAGTCGAGGGCCGGCTCGAACGCCGCCGTCGTCTCCCCGGTGACGGCGTTGGGGATCTCGTCCAGGGTGCGCCCGGCGGCGATCTTCGCCGCCACCCGGGCGATGGGGTAGCCGGTGGCTTTGGAGGCCAGGGCGGAGGAGCGGGAGACCCGGGGGTTGACCTCGATCACCACGTAGTCGAAGGAGTGCGGATCGAGCCCGAACTGGATGTTGCAGCCCCCCTCGATGCCCAGCGCCCGGATGATCTTCAGCGCGGCCGAGCGGAGCATCTGGTACTCCTTGTCGGCCAGCGTCTGCGAGGGGGCGACGACGATGGAGTCCCCGGTGTGGACGCC
Organism: Chloroflexota bacterium; assembly: GCA_035537855.1. GTDB lineage: Bacteria > Chloroflexota > UBA11872 > UBA12225 > UBA12225 > DATLLM01. The sequence goes on from DATLLM010000573.1 coordinate 3,270, forward strand.
CATCGGGTCGAGGTTCTCCATGTTGCAGACGGTGATGCAGTTGTCCGCCCCGTCCCGCATCACCTCGTACTCGACCTCTTTCCAGCCGATCAGGGAGCGCTCGAGCAGGATCTGCCCGATGGGGGAGGCCGCCAGGCCGGCGCCGACCCGCTCGTCCAGATCGTCCCAGGAGAGGCTCACCCCGCCGCCGGTGCCGCCCAGGGTGTAGGCGGGGCGGACGATCAGGGGGAAGTCGATCTCCCGGGCGAAGGCCCGCGCCTCCTCCAGGGTGTGCACGATGGCCGAGGGGGGCACCGGCTCCCCCAGCTCCTGCATCAGGTCGCGGAACAGCTCCCGGTCCTCGGCCCGCTTGATCGCCTCCAGCGGCGTCCCCAGCAGGCGCACCCCGTAGCGCTCCAGGACGCCGGCGTCGGCCAGGTCCTTGGCCAGGTTGAGCCCGGTCTGCCCGCCGAGCGTCGGCAGCAGCCCGTCCGGACGCTCCCGGGCGATGATCCGCTCCACCACGGCGACGGTCAGGGGCTCGATGTAGACGCTGTCCGCCACGTCCGCGTCGGTCATGATCGTGGCCGGGTTGGAGTTGACCAGGACGCTCTGCACGCCCTCCTCGCGCATGGCCTTGCAGGCCTGCGTCCCGGCGTAGTCGAACTCCGCCGCCTGCCCGATCACGATCGGCCCCGAGCCGACGATCAGCACCTTGCGGGGCTTGGGCGGCTTGGGCGGCCTCGGCGGCTGCTCCGCCGGCGGCGTGTGCGGCGTGTGCGGCGTCTCAGCCACGGCTGCCCCTCCGCTCCAGCGCGTCGACGAACCGGTCGAAGAGGTACTGATTGTCCTGCGGCCCCGGGCTCGCCTCGGGGTGGTACTGCACGGTGAAGACGGGCAGCTCCTCGTGGGTCAGGCCCTCGACCGAGCCGTCGTTCAGGTTGACGTGGGACACGGTGAAGCCGCTGCCGGCGGGGATGCTCGCGGCGTCCACCTGGAAGCCGTGATTCTGGGAGGTGATGTAGACCCGCCCGGTGCGCAGGTCCTTCACCGGGTGATTCGCCCCCCGGTGGCCGAACTTCAGCCGGCTGGTCTGCCCCCCGATGGCCAGGCCGGTGACCTGGTGCCCGAGGCACACCCCGGCGAGGGGCAGCCCGCGCTGGCGCACCGGGCCGTCGAGCAGCCGGCGCAGGGTCTCGATCGTCCCCTTCAGGGAGGGGTCGCCGTCCGGGTCGCCCGGGCCGTTGCCGATCACCACCCCGTCCGGCGCGAGGGCCAGGATGGCCTCGGCGGTGGTGTCGTAAGGGACGAGCACCGTCTCCAGCCCGCGCCGGCTGAGGGAGCGGGCGATGTTGTGCTTGACCCCGCAGTCGATCAGCACGACCCGGTACGGCCGCGTCGCCTGGCGCGGCTCGGCGAAGGGCGCCCAGACCGTCTGGTCGACGCGCTCGTAGCTCGGCCCGGAGACCTGGGCGACGAGGGCCTGCTCGGAGAGGGCGGGGACGCCCCGGGCCAGCGCCACCAGGCGGGATACCTCTCCGGCGGCGCCCGCCGTCCGGCCCAGCAGCCAGGCGCCCTGGTCGCCGTCGTCCGGGGGCAGGGCCGCCGCGTCGGGCGGCGCCAGGACGGCGCGCTTGGCCCCGTGGGTGCGCAGGTGGCGGGTCAGGGCCCGGGTGTCGATTCCCTGGCAGATGGGGATGCCCTGCTCGTCCAGCCAGCCCGCGAGCTGGTCCGTCGCCCGCCAGTTGCTCGGCCGCGGGCAGTACTCGCGCACGAGCAGGGCGTGCAGCCACGGGCGGGTCGATTCCCGGTCGGCGGGATTGACGCCGTAGTTGTTGATCAGGGGGTAGGTGAGCACTACCAGCTGACCGCGGTACGAGGGGTCGGAGCAGATCTCCTGGTAGCCGGTCATGGCCGTGCAGAAGACCAGCTCGCCCTGCGCCGCCGGCGGGCGCCAGTCCGCAGCCGGGCGCCCCGGCGGGCGCACGGCGTAGCCGAAGAAGGCCCGGCCGTCCTCGAGGGCCAGGATCATCTTCTGCTGCGTCAAACCGCTGGCCCCTTCGGCGGGGCGAGCGCCCCGATCAAGCTCGTTCAAAGACGACGTCTCCCCCCACGACGGTGTAGAGCACCTGGCCGCGCAAGAAGTGACCCGCCAGGGGGGTGTTCTTCCCCTTGGAGAAGAGCTGCTGCGGGTCGACGTTCCACTCGCGGTCTGGATCGAACACGGTCACGTCCGCCGGCGCCCCCGGCGCCAGCCGGCCACCCGGGAGGCGGAAGACGGCGGCCGGTCGACTGGTCATGGTAGCAACGGCCTCGGGGAGCGCGAGCTTGCCCTCGTGGACGAGGGAGAGGACGCTCCCCAGCGCCGTCTCCAGGTTGGCGATGCCGAACGCCGCCAGCTGGAACTCGCACTGCTTGTCCGCCGTGGCGTGGGGGGCGTGGTCGGTGGCGACGCAGTCCACCGTCCCGTCCTTCAGCCCGTCGAGCAGGGCGCCCGCGTCCGCCCCCGTGCGCAGGGGGGGGTTGACTTTCGTCCGGGCGTCGTAGGGCGGCAGCGAGGCGGTGACGGACCACCAGTGGCCGCCGACCAGGTCGTCGGTCAGGGTCAGGTGGTGGGGCGTCGCCTCAGCGGTGACGTGGACGCCCCTGGCCCGGGCCTGGCGGATCAGGTCGACGGTCCCGGCGGTGCTGGCGTGGGCGACGTGGAGGTGCGCCCCGGTCATCTCGGCCAGCTGCAGGTCGCGGGCGACGATCACCTCCTCCGCCTGCCGCGGCCACCCCGGGAGCCCCAGGCGCGCGGCGACCGGCCCCTCGTTCATCGCCCCCCCGTGGGACAGCGACCGGTCCTCGGCGTGCTGCACGATCGGCCGGCGCACGATCAGGGAGTACTCCAGGGCGTGGCGCATCATCGCCCCGTCCGTGACGCAGTCCCCGTCGTCCGAGAACGCGACCGCGCCGGCGGCCGTCAGCTCCGCCATCTCGGCCAGCTGCTGGCCCTTCCGCCCGCGGGTGACGGCGCCGATGGGGTAGACGCGCACGATCCCGGTGGCCCGGGCGCTGCGCAGCACGAACTGGAGCGCCGCCGCCGTGTCCAGGGCCGGCTCCGTGTTGGGCATGCAGCAGAGGGTGGTGAAGCCCCCGGCCGCCGCCGCCCGCGTCCCGGACTCGATCGTCTCCTTCTCCTCGAAGCCGGGCTCCCGCAGGTGGGTGTGCAGGTCGACGAACCCCGGGGTGACCACCAGCCCGCCGGCGTCGACGACTCTCGTCCCCTCCGGGGCGCTGATCCCGCGGCCGCCGGCGCCCGATCCCACCTCGGCGATCAGGCCGTCCCGGATCAGCACGTCCGCCGTCCCGTCCAGCCCGGACGCCGGGTCGATCACCCGCCCGCCCTTGATCAGCAGCGGCGCGAGCGAGCGCGGCCCGGCCGGACTGAGCGCTTCCGGCAGACTAGACGGTGCGTCCACTGTGACCTCCGGCCAGAAGATAGAGGAGGGCCATGCGTACGGCGACCCCGTTGGTCACCTGCTCCTCGATGACGCTCTGCGGGCCGTAGGCCACCTCCGGGGTGATCTCCACGCCCTCGTTCATCGGCCCCGGGTGCATCACCAGGGCGCCGAACTTGGCCCGGGCGACGCGCTCGCGGGTCAGGCCGTACAGCCGGGAGTACTCGCGCAGGGAGGGGAACAGCCCGGCGTCCTGGCGCTCCTTCTGAATCCGCAAGGCCATCAGCACGTCCGCGTCCTCGCAGGCCCGGTCGAGGTCGTAGGTCACGCGCACCGGGGCGTCCTCTTTGTCCGCGCCGCTGCCCCGCAGCCCCTTGCTCCGCAGCCCGTCCGCGATCGCCGCCTCGATCCCGGGCGGGATCAGCGTCGGCGGGGCGCAGAGCACCACCTCAGCGCCGAGGGTGGTGAAGCCCCAGATGTCCGAGCGTGCCACCCGGCTGTGCAGCACGTCCCCGACGATCACCACCTTGCGCCCCTCGATCGAGCCGAGGCGCTCGCGGACGGTGTACAGATCGAGCAGGGCCTGCGTCGGGTGGGCGTGCCAGCCGTCCCCGGCGTTGACGACGCCGGCGTTGAGCTCCCGCGCCACCAGGTACGGCGCCCCGGCGTGGGGGTGGCGCATGATCACCATGTCCGCGCCGAGGGCCTGGAGCGTGCGGGTGGTGTCGATGAGCGACTCCCCCTTCTCCACGCTCGATCCGGAGGCCGTGATGTTCACCACGTCCGCCGAGAGGTTCTTCCCGGCGAGCTCGAAGGAGACCCGGGTGCGGGTGCTGGCCTCGTAGAAGCAGTTGACGATCGTCTTGCCCCGCAGCGAGGGCACCCGCTTGATCGGCCGGGAGAGCACCTCCCGCATCGCCTCGGCCGTCTCCAGCACCTCCTGGAGCTCCCCGACGCTGAAGTCGTCCAGATCGAGCACGTCCTTACGACGCATGACCGGCCTTCGCTCCCTTCGCTCTCGGCGTTCGGCGATCGCTGTGCTGATCCCGGCGCCCTCCGCCCGGCGCCTCACCCCGCGGCCCGCTCAACGCCCCGCTCAACGCCCCCCGTCCCGGATCAGGACGACCTCGTCCTGGCCGTCGACCTCCCGCAGGCGCACCGCCACCTGCTCGCCCTGCGCCGTGGGCAGGTTCTTGCCGACGTAGTCCGCGCGGATGGGCAGCTCGCGGTGCCCCCGATCGACCAGCACCGCCAGCTGGATCTGCCGCGGGCGCCCGTAGGACAGGATCGCCTCGAGCGCGGCGCGGACGGTGCGCCCGGTGTAGAGGACGTCGTCGACCAGCACCACCCGGGTGTCGGTCACGTCCTGAGGCATCGAGGAGCGCTGCAGCGCCGGGCCCGGCCCGCGCAGCGCCAGGTCGTCCCGGAACATGGTCACGTCCAGCTCGCCGATGGGGACGCGCACGCCCTCGAACTGCTCGATCAGCGCCGCCAGCCGCTCGGCCAGGGGCACCCCGCGGCGCCGCAGCCCGGCGAGCAGCAGCCCGCTGCTGCCCTGGTTACGCTCCAGCACCTCGTGGGCGATGCGGGTCAGCGCCCGCCGGATACCCGCCGCGTCCAGGATCAGGCGCTGCGTCCCGGACGCGGCCGCCTCACCCCCGGCGGGCCCGGCCCGCTCCTGCCCGTCCGGCCCCTCCGGCTGTAGCTGCCCCGCCGCCGTCATCACCAAAAACGCCCCCCGCCGGGAGGCGAGAGGCGCACGGCGGGGCGCGCTTGACGCGCGCAGCGGGGCCGAGCTCCTTGCCGCCTCACCGGGCCAGCTTAAAGGATCGTCGTCGGAGTCTAGCAGGCGGCGGCCGCCGGAGGCGTAAGCCGATGAGCGGGAGCAGATGAGCGGGGACGGTCGTCCGGTTCGGCCGGCGCGACTCAGGGCGCGTCTCCCGAGGAGCACGGTCTTGCGCGGGCGTGTTCCGTTGGGGACAACCTGTACGCCGCGCACGGCATCGGCCTCGACGCCGACGAGTGATCGGCAACCGGATTCGGACTCGCCAGCCGCGCCCGGCGGCCAGACGGAGAGCGCGGCGGTTGTTGGCGCCACACCCGCGCGAGCCGGCCCGCGACCGGCCTCTGGCACCGCCCACCGCGGTGTGCCCGGCCGCCACCCCCTCCGGGCCAGGACTCCCGGCCGTGGTGGCCGACGCCGTGCGCGGCCAGGCGGCTGCCTTCAACGGGCCCTGCCCGCGCAGAAGCGTACTCCTCGGGCGGCGGCTCTCCCGGTCCCCGCGCAGAAGCGTACTCCTCGGAAGGCGGCTCTCCCGGTCCCCGCGCTTCAGCGGTCTCTCCGGGTGATCCTTCTTCTCATGAGGAGCCGAAGACGCTCACGCTGGTTCCGGCCCGCGGTCCTGCCCACAGCGGGGCGCTGGCGAAGGCGTAGCGCAGCCGCTTCCAGAGGGTCGCTTGCTCGAAGAGGTCGGGGTCCGACGTGAGCAGGCGCAGCAGGACGCCGGAGGCGACCACGATCAGCTTGCGCCGGGGGCGGGAGAGGGCGACGTTCAGGCGGTTGGGGTTGAGCAGGAAGTCCGCCTCGCTGAGGATGTAGTCCGGGTCGGAGGCGGTGGCGGAGACGACGATCACGTCCCGCTCGCCCCCCTGGAAGCGCTCCACCGTGTCGATGGCGTTCGCCGCGGCGAGGGCGGGGAAGCGGGCGCGCAGCAGGGCCCGCTGGGCGCGGTGCGGCACGACGACCCCGATCCCCGTGGCCCCGTCCAGGCCGAGGGGGCCGGCGCAGGCCGCGAGCAGGGGGCTGAGCAGGTCGAGCTCCACCTGACTCACCTGCTGCGAGGCGCGGTCCTCGTGCTCGACGACCACCACCGGGTGGCGCGGGTCGAGCACGGCGTCGACGTAAGGATCGCCGGTGGGGCGCTGCGGCAGGGGATCGTCGCGGCGCGAGTAGAAGGGGATGCCGTCCTGGCGGTAGATGATCTCCTCGAGGAACGAGGCGAGGCGGGAGGGCAGGCGGAAGCTCTCGTCCAGTCCGACGCGGCGGAAGGGGCGGGCGCGCAGGAAGTCGAAGACGGAGCCGTAGACCTCGTTGTCCACCACCGTACGGCGGGCCTCCTCGTTCCAGGTGACGGCCACGATGGGGGGCATCTGGCGGTGGTCGCCGACGACCAGCGCCCGGCCGCGGGGGTCGAGGAAGGCGCAGGCGAGCAGGGCCTCGGGGACGTTCACCTGGGAGGCCTCGTCCAGGACGACGAGGCCGAAGGGGCGGTCCTCCCAGGGCAGGAGCTTCCCCGCGGTGGGGCGGTACTTCTGGAGGTTGTAGAGGCCGCCGGGAGTGGCGCCGAGCACCAGCCAGGGGGTGGCCAGGAGGGACTCGATCTCCCCCCGGCTGGTGTAGGGGTCGAACGTCTGCGGCGCTTCGCTCCCAACGGCGCCGGTGGCGTCCTCGCCCCCCACCTTCACCAGGCGCAGGTCCTGCAGGGCGGTGGCGAAGGCGGAGTCCGGGGCGTGGCGGCGCAGGCGGGCCAGCTTCTCGGCGACGCTGGCCAGGACGATGCCGATGGCGTTGTGGGTCTTGCTGCTGACGGCGACGCGCAGGGCGGGGGCGCCGCTCAGGCGGGCGGCGGCGAGGCGGGCGAGCACGGCCCAGCCGAGGGTGTGGCTCTTGCCGCTGCCGGGTGGGCCCTGGATGAGCAGCACGGCCTCGCCGCCGCCGGCGATCGCCTCCCGCTGGCGGGGGCTGGGGGCGGCCCCGGTCCCGCCGGCGGCGCGCTCGACGGCGGCGACCGTCTCCAGCAGGGACGCCGCCAGCTCGGGGGGCACGGCGTCCGGGGCGCCCGGGGCGCCGGCGTCTGCGTCTGCGTCTGCGGCCGCGATCCAGCGCAGCAGGGTGTTGGGGCGCAGGTTGGGGTCGCCGGCGGCGCGGCAGGCGGCGAGCAGCTTGTCCCCGTTGAGGTCGTCCGCCATCTCGTCCACGGTGTAGTGGGCGCCGGGGCGGAGCGCGTCGCGGCTGCGGTGGGTGTAGGCCATCGCCCGGTCGCCGAAGGAGAGGGGCTTCAGGGCGAGCTCGATCAGCAGGGCGCCGCTGCTTCCGGGGTCGCGGGCGACGGACTCCACCGTGGCCAGGCGCCCGTGCAGCAGGCGCGCGGGACTGGCCGGCCCGGCCGGGTCGTGGGGGTTGACCACCACCCAGGAGCCGGCGTCGAAGCGCAGGGCCTGGGCCGTCAGCACGGGATCGAGGCCCAGGGGCTCGAACGCCAGGCGCCCGGTGGCCCGGGCCTGGCCGCCGCCGAGCTCGCGGTACTCCAGGCACTCCAGGAGCATCGCCCGCCCGGTCTGCACCCGCCGCTCCACCGGCTGGGCGAGCTGGAGCAGCAGCTCCTGGGTGCGGGCGTGGTGCTCGATCAGCAGGAAGTCCTGCAGGGCGCGGGGGATGCCCGGCGGGGCGGTGGCGACGGCGGTCAGGTCGAGCAGGGGCAGGCGCTGCTTGCCGGCGAAGCGGCTCTTCGGGCGCAGGCGCTCCTCGATGTGGGCGAGGGCGCGCAGGCGGTGCACGGCGAACCCCTCCAGCTCGTCCCAGGCGATCCCGACGTACGGCTGCAGCAGGCGGGCCTGCAGGCTCTGGGTGCTGGCCGGCAGCGCCTTCCAGGCGCCGTAGGCGTACTCCAGCGGGATCTGGGAGCGGAAGCGGGCGGCGCTCTCGATCCAGGTGCGCGGGCCGGCGGGGTCGCCGAGGGGGACAAGGCGCCGGCCGTCGAAGACGCGGGCCCGGAAGCGGCGCTGGAAGTCCACCGCCCGCACCGTGCCGGCGGTCGCCCCCGGGACGGCCCGCGCCGGGCCGGTCCAGCGGAAGCCCATCCGGCCGGCGACGGCCTGCAGCGAGGTGCAGGTGAGGTCGAGCGTGCGCCGGTCGCGCACCTCCTCGGCGAGGAACGAGAGCATCGGCTGGGCCAGGGGGGAGATCTTCGCCAGGGCGCCGTCGTCGGTCAGCAGGTCGAAGAGGGCGCCGATGGCCGGCAGCCGGCCGGCGTGGCGGCGCAGGGCCGCCAGGAGGACGGACTGGTCCTGCCGGCTGTAGGTGTAGAGGTGGACGTAGGCCTCGCTCCCCCCGGCGGCGGCGACGACCGCGCCGTAGACCCGGGGGACCCAGCGCTCGAGCAGGGCCCCCTCCGCCTCGCGGTCGACCGGCTCGGGCGTCCGCTCCAGGACGACGCGCTCCCCCTCCGGCCCCAGGACGAGGGCGGTCAGCAGGTACACGCCGTCCCGCACGTAGTCGTGCTGGGCGTCGAAGAAGACTTTCACCAGTCCGGGGTGGGCGGCCTCGTCCGGCAGGGTGCTGAAGGGGGCGTCGATCGCCGGCTCGCGCTCGGCCGCGGCGCGGGCCTCCGGATCGGCCGCGGGGCCCGGGGCGCCGCTCCGGTCGGGCGGCGCGCCGGGCTCGACGAGGGTGGCCCGCTCGCGCGCGCGGACGAGGGCCCGGGCGCGCTGGGTGAGCCGGTCGAGGCCGCCCAGCTGCCAGTGGGTGCGCAGGCGCTCCACCTCAGCCTCCCGGCCCGGTGCGGGGTCGAGGGGGCCGTGGTAGTGACCGGGCGGCGCGGGCGCGGTGAGGCCGGCCAGGTGGCGGAAGGTGTCCACCCCCTCGGCGTGCAGCAGGCGGGTCTCGGCCGGGGTGATGTGCGGCACGAGGGCCAGGCGCTCCCGGGCGTTGCTCTCGTGCAGGCAGTGGGCGTTGAAGAGGCAGCCGTCGCACTTGAACGAGAGGGCGAAGGGCACCTCGTCGAACGGCTGGGCGGCGACGCGGGCGACCACCGCCTCGGCGCCCTCCAGGAGGTGATCGAGGGCCAGGTCGTAGGGGCCGAGGTCGAACGGCGGCAGGGACTCGACGGTGATCGGCGGGCCCTCCGGCGCCGCCGGGTCGGCCGCCGTGGCCGCGGCGGCGGCCTCGTGCTCTTCGCGGTGCAGGACGGCGCCCTCGACGGCGGCGAGGGCGATCCCGCCGCGGGCCGCCATCTGGCGCAGCAGCCGGACGTAGAAGGCCACCTGCAGGCGGTGCTCGACGCGCTCGTTGAGGCTGGCCTTGACGTCCGCCACGGTGACCCGCAGGCCCCCCTCGCCGGGGAGCAGGCAGATGAGGTCGGCGGTTCCGCCGCAGGGCCAGGCGCCGGCGCCGGCGCCGAGGTCGCCGATCAGGGGGGCCTGGGTGAGCACCAGCCGGCGCCCGCCGGCGGCCTGGAGCAGCGCGGTCAGCGTCGTCTCGGGGCGGCGGTGGGCCAGGTTGACCACCGCCTCGCCGGCGGCGCGGATGCCGGCGACGACCCGCTCCTCGAACGCCTCGCCGGTGGCGTGCAGCAGGGGCGTCAGGGGCTGGGCGCTGATCCGCCAGCGCGCCTCGAGGGCGGCCGCGCGCTCCGGGTGGAGGATGAAATAGAGCAGCCGGTCGCAGTTGCCGAAGCGGACGTACTGCGCCAGGGCGGTCGCGCTGAGACGCCGGCGCCCGGGCCCGGTCGCCGTCCCCGGCGCGGCCGCGCGGGCGGTGGTGACGGTGGCCACAGGCCACTATAGCGTCAGCGCCGGGCCGCCGGGCCCAGGAGCGCATTTGACAGCCGGGCGGCGCCGCCCCATGATGACGGCCGCATGACCGCCGACCCCAGCACGCTGCGCCTCGCCTTCCTCGGCTGCGGGGCGATCGCCCGGTACCATCTCGACGGAATCGCAGAGGACCTGCCCCGGGGCGCCGCCGGCGGCGCCCCCCTGATTCGGGTCACGGCGGCGATCGATCGCGACCGGGCCGCCGCCGAGGCGGTCGCCGCCCTGACCGGGGCGGCCGTGTTCGAATCGCTCGAGGAGGCGCTCGCCGCCGTCCCTTCGCCATTCGACGCCGTGGACGTCATGCTGCCCCACGACCTGCACGAGGCGGCGACCGTGCAGGCGCTCGCGGCGGGGAAGCACGTCCTGTGCGAGAAGCCGATGGCGCCGGATCTGGACGCCTGCGAGCGAATCCTGGCCGCCGCCCGGGCGTCCGGGCGGGTGTTCATGGTGGCCGAGAACGCCCAGTACTGGCCGGAAGTGGTGCGGGCGGCCGAGGTGATCCGCAGCGGGGCCATCGGGGAGGTGGTCACCGCCCGGGCCGCCTTCACCTTCCTCTACGACCCCCAGTGGTTCGGCGGCGACCGCCCCTGGCGCCTCGACCGGGCGCAGACCGGCGGTGGCATCGCCATCGACGGCGGCTCCCACTGGATTCGCCCGCTGCGGATGTGGCTCGGCGAGATCGAGGAGGTGGTCGCCGCCGTCGACCACCCCCTCAAGGTGATGGAGGGGGAGTCCCTGGTGCGGGCCATCCTGCGCTTCCGCTCGGGGAAGATCGCCACGTTCGACGCCCTGATGCTGGACACCACCATGGCCCCCGAGCCCTGGTGGCGGGTGACCGGCACCCGCGGCGAGCTGCTGATCGACGGCAGCTTCACCGGGGGCCTGCACCTCTTCGATCCGGAGCACCCGCAGGGCCAGCTGCTGGCCCCGCCGCGGGGCTACGCGGCGTCCTTCGGACCGGAGCTGGCCGACTTCGCCCGCGCCGTGCTGGACGGCGCGCCGCCGGCCGCGGGGCCGGAGCACGCCCTGGGAGAGCTGCGCACCGCCCTGGCGATCTACCGCTCGGCCGCCAGCCGGCGGTGGGAGAAGATCTGGGAC
>DATLLM010000574.1:0-2284 GCA_035537855.1 Chloroflexota bacterium
CGTCCAGGCCGTCTTCGCTCCGGCCGCCACCCGCAGCCTGCCGCAGCGCCGCCGGAAGCCGCAGCCGGCCCCCGCCCCCGTCCTGCCCGCCGCCCCTTACCGCCTCTCCGGCGGCGCCCTGGCGGCGGCGGACGGACTCGACCTGTACCGCAGGCGACTGCTGGAGGTGCTCAAGGAGCGCTACGTGCGCGGTCAGATCTCTCTGGCCGAGTTCGAGACCGGCGCTACCCTGATCGCCCGCGACCCGAGCGCCCGCCACCTCGGCTAGCCGGCTAGCGGCGGGCGCCCCCGGTCGCCCCTGCCCCCCCGGGGCTTACTTCGGCTGCACCGGCAGCTTCAGCCCCTTGAAGGGGTTCTCGCCGCCGCCGTAGTTGACGTCCTGATTCAGCACCCGTTGCAGATCCGCCAGGCCGCCCTGCAGGGGCACCTCCCCCTTCACCAGGCGCTCGGCCTCGGTGTTGAACGCGGTCACGTTGCGCGGCGCGTTGTAGTGCGCCCACTGCACGCCGTACGGCCGGCGGAAGACGTTGGCGAAGACCTGCGGGTGCTGGTAGCGGTACTGGTCCGGCGGGCGGAAGAAGCGCTCCTGGAACTTCTGCTTCGCCGGAACCAGGAACTGGCCGTCCGCGAGCACCCCCTGGAACTCGTCGTTCATCAGCCAGCTCATGAACTCCCAGGCCCGGTCCGGCTGCTTCGTCTTGCTGTAGGCGCAGACCGGGTGGCCGGCGCCGAACGACGCGCCGGGCCTGCCCCGCACCGCCGGGACGGGCAGCATGTCCCACTCGAACGCCGTGCGGACGATCGGCCACGTCCGGCGCCAGTCGTTGACGGAACGGAAGTGGATGCCGATCTTGCCGGTGGAGAAGCGGTTGATCCCCCCGCTGCCGATCCCCGGCTTGCCGCCCTGCAGGCGATCGCGTGAGGCGGTCGCCTCGGCGTCCGGCGAGGTGACGTCGATCTTCTGCCGCATCAGCCAGTCGATCGCGGTGTTGAACGCCTGCGTCACCTCGGGCGCGCCCAGGGTCCACTCCACGTTGGGGTCGTACTGGTAGTGCGTCGCCCCGGCCGACCACAGCAAGGGGCCCATGCTGTAGGCGCTGTGGGGCCCCCAGTCCAGCCCCCAGACGTCGTTCGCCGGGTCGTTGATCTTGCGCGCGGCCTCGACCATCTCCTCCAGCGTCCAGTCGCCCTTGTTCTGGGCCCGGTCCCAGGGATCGGCGATCCCCTTCTGCTTGAACAGCGACTTGTTGTAGTAGATGCCGAAGGGCTCGACCCAGTAGGGCACGCCGTACGTCTTCTGCCGCCAGCGCTCGATGCCCAGGATGGCCCACTCCTTGTCCAGGGTGAGCTTGTCCCGGGTGAGGTACTTGTCCAGCTGCAGCACGGAGCCGGCGTCGTACATCCGGGGCATCACCCCGGTCGCGGCGTCGAACAGGTCCATGCCGGCGTCGGCGGCGAACATGGTGGTCAGCTTGGTCAGGTTGCCGTCGTCCGACTTGTCCACGTCGAACGTGACGTTGTTCTTCTTGCCGTACTCCGTCCAGATCGGCTCGAACTGGTCCATGGCGATGGGACGCCAGCTCATGAAGCTGAGCGCCACCGGCGCTTTGCTCGCCGCCGGCGGCTCGACGCCGCCCGGAGCGCTGCACGCGACGGCGGCGGCGCCGGCCAGGCCCAATCCGGCGCCGCGCAGCGCCGCCCGGCGGGAGGTGCCTCTCCAGGTGGTGGTCCTCGGCTCGCGCATCGTCGCTCTCCTGCTCCCGTTGCCGGATTCTTCGCGGTCGGGGCGGCCAACATATCGAGCGATCTCCGCCCGCGCAAACCGCGCGCCTGCGGCGCTCCCGGGCCGCCGGCCGGCCGCCGGCGGGGATCAGGGCGCCGGCCGGACGCGGGGTAGCCAGAGCGTGCCCACCGCCGCGAGCAAGGCGAGCAGTCCGAGCGCGGTCTGCGCCACGGCGAAGCCGAAGGCGTCGATCGCCGCCCCGGTGACCGGCGCGGCGACGGAGGAGATGGCGATCCCGACGCCCCAGGCGATGCCCACCGCCTGCCCGGTGCGTCCGCCCCGGGCCAGCTCGGCGGCGTAGACCAGCACGATCGGCGAGGCCAGACTGCCGAAGGCCCCGATCAGCACCGCGAGCACCGCCAGCGGGAGCCCCTCCGCCTGGGCGAAACCGATCATGCAGACCCCGAGCGCGGCGAAGGCGCCGAGCAGCAGCGTGCGCCGCCCGTAGCGGTCGGAGAGGGCCCCGCCCAGGGGCTGCGAGAGCAGCCCCGCCGCCAGCAC
>DATLLM010000575.1:0-5032 GCA_035537855.1 Chloroflexota bacterium
CCGAGCGCGGCGACGGCCGCCACCACCCAGTACACCTGCTGGAAGCTGGGCAGGAACGCGTCCCCGTTGGCCACCAGCCGCGCCGAGAGCAGCGTCCCGGCGGCGGAGACGCCGAGCAGCAGCCCGAGCGTGCGGGAGACGCCCATGATCCCGTTGGCCACGCCCAGCTTCCCCGGCGGGGTGGCGCTCAGGATGGCGCTGTCGTTGGGCGCGATGAAGGTCCCCACCCCGATCCCCGCCAGGAACATGGCCACCAGGGCCAGGGCCACCCCCCGCTCCGGCGAGGCGAACGCCAGCAGCAGGCAGGCCAGGGTCTGGACGGCCAGCCCGGCCGGCGCCAGCAGGCGGGTGCCCACCCGGTCGGAGAGGGAGCCGGAGACGAGCGAGGAGACCAGCATCCCGATCGGCAGGGGGGTCAGGAAGGCGCCGACCGTCGCCGGGCTCAGCCCGAGGCCCCGCTCGAGGTAGAACGGCAGCAGGAACCCGTTCGCGGCGAACGGGAAGTAGCCGCAGACCTTGGCCAGGTTGCCGGCGGTGAAGGTGGGGGAGGCGAACATGCTCAGGTCGATCATCGGCTGGGCGATGCGCCGCTCGACGGAGACGAAGAGCAGGCCGCAGACCGCCGCCAGGACGAGATTCCCCGCCACCGGGAGCGACGCCCAGCCCAGCCGGTAGGACTCCGTCAGGGCGTAGAGCAGCGCGGCGATCCCCACCCCGAACAGGGCCGCCCCGGCGAAGTCGAACCGCTGCCGCGGGCGCTTCCGCGCCGGCTCGATCATGAATCGGGGCACCATCGCCAGCATCGCCAGCCCCAGGGGCAGATTGGCCAGGAAGATGGACGGCCAGCCGAAGCTGGCGAGCAGCAGCCCGCCGACCACCGGCCCGATCCCCATCCCGACGGCGATCGACGCCTCCCAGGTCCCGACGACGAACCCCCGCCGCCGCGCCGGGTAGACCTCGACCAGGTAGGCCACCGAGTTGGCCGAGATGAGCGCCCCGCCGACGCCCTGCAGCACCCGCCAGGCGATCAGCTCGACCACCCCCCGGCTCAGCGCGCACAGCAGCGAGCCAACCAGGAAGAGCACGATCCCCAGGGCGTAGAGCCTCTTGCGCCCGCGCATGTCCGCCAGGCGCCCGAAGATGGTCAGCGTGCTGGCGGTGACCAGGGAGTAGGAGAGCGAAACCCAGGCGATCGTGGACGGCGCGACGCCGAACTCGGCGGTCAGCTCCGGCAGGGCGACGTTCAGCGAGCTGTTGCTCAGCGAGGACATCACCGCCCCGGTGCCGACGAGCACCGTCGCCAGGGCCAGCTGCCGCTCGCTCAGCGCCGCCGGCCCGGTCCCCGCCGGCGGCGGCGCTCCCCCCGGCCCGGCGCGCGGCGCCCCGGCGGCCGGCCGGGGCCCGGCGGTTACACTGCTCAGCAGCGTCCTGAGTCCCGCAGACGCCCGCGATTCCCGGCGACTCCGGGAGAAAGGCCATGAGGCGCCGCCGATGATCACCCTCCGTCGCTCCGCCGAACGGGGCCACGCCCGCCACGGCTGGTTGGAGAGCTACCATACATTTTCCTTCGCCAGCTACTACGACCCCCGCTTCACCGGCTACCGCGCCCTGCTGGTCATCAACCAGGACCGCGTCGCCCCCGGGCACGGGTTCGGCATGCACCCCCACGACAGCATGGAGATCATCAGCTACGTGCTGGAGGGGTCAATCGAGCACCGCGACACGATGGGCTTCACCGCCGTGCTGCGCCCCGGCGAGGTGCAGGTGATCAGCGCCGGCACGGGCATGCTGCACGCCGAGCGCAACCCGTCCGACGGCGAGCCCCTGCACTTCCTGCAGGTCTGGATCGTCCCCGCCGCCGAGGGCGGCGAGCCCACCTACCAGCAGCAGCCCTACCCCATCGAGGAGCGCCGCAACCGGCTGCGCCTGGTCTGCTCCCCGGACGGCCGGGACGGGTCGACCACCATCCGCCAGGACGCCGCCCTCTATGTCTCCGTCCTCCAGGCCGGACACGAGGTGACCCACGGCTACGCGCCGGGGCGCTACGGCTGGGTGCACGTCGCCCGGGGGGCCATCGAGCTCAACGGCCAGCTCCTCGAGGACGGCGACGGCGCGGCGATCGCCGACGAAGCCGCCCTCACCCTCCGCGGCGTCCGCGACGCGGACGTCCTCCTCTTCGACCTCCCCTAGGCCGGGCGGGGCTACCCGGAGGCTACCCGGAGGCTACCCGGAGGCTACCCGGACGTCCCGGTGATGACCCCGAACTGCTCGTCGGTCAAGGGCACAACCGAGAGGCGGCCGATCTTGATCAGCGGGCTCTCCGCGAAGCGGGCGTCCGCTTTCAAGGTCGCCAGGGTCACCGGGGCGGGCAGCCGCCCGGCGGCGCGCACGTCCACCACCGTGCGGCGGGGGTCATCCACCTCGGGGTCGGCGTAGGGCTCGCTCGTCACCTCGGCGAGTCCGATCGCCGCTTTGACGCCGCCGGTGTGGTAGATCACGGCGGCGTCGCCGGGGCGCATCCGCCGGATGTGCAGCAGGGCGGCGGCGTTGCGCACGCCGTCCCAGCGCGTCGAGCCGTCCCGCTCCAGATCCGCGTAGCTGTAGTCGTCCGGCTCGGTCTTCAGCAGCCAGTGGGCCACGGTCGCAGTCCTCCCCATTCGCAACGGCCGAGCGGGCGCCGGCGCTCGCCGCGCGCCCGCTCCCTCCGACCACCACCCGTAGTGGGTGCGCTTGGCGCCGGCCGCCGGCCGCAGCTATCGTGGGGTATGCGGCAGTATCTCGACCTGCTGGAGCGGGTCCTCGACGAAGGCGCGCAGAAGGACGACCGCACCGGCACGGGGACGCTCAGCGTCTTCGGGCACCAGATGCGCTTCGACCTCGCCGCCGGCTTCCCCCTGGTGACGACGAAGCGCCTGCACGTGCGCTCCATCATCCACGAGCTGCTCTGGTTCCTGGCCGGCGAGACCAACGTCGACTACCTCACCCGCAACGGCGTCACCATCTGGAACAAGTGGGCCGACGCGGCGGGCGATCTGGGGCCCATCTACGGCTACCAGTGGCGCTCCTGGCCGGCGCCGGACGGGCGCCACATCGATCAGCTGGCCGAGGTGGTGCGCCAGATCAAGGAGAACCCCAGCTCGCGGCGCCTGGTGGTCAGCGCCTGGAACGTGGCCGACCTGCCGGAGATGGCCCTCCAGCCCTGCCACACCCTCTTCCAGTTCTACGTCTCGGGCGGCGCCGGCGGCGCCCGCGGGCGCCTCTCCTGCCAGCTCTACCAGCGCAGCGCGGACGTCTTCCTCGGCGTGCCCTTCAACATCGCCGAGTACGCCCTGTTGACCTGCATGGTCGCCCAGGTCTGCGATCTGGAGCCGGGCGAGTTCATCCACACCCTGGGCGACGCCCACCTCTACCGGAACCACCTCGAACAGGCCCGCTTGCAGCTGCGGCGCAGCCCCTACCCCCTGCCCTCGCTCGAGCTCAACACCGGCGTCGGCTCCCTGTTCGACTTCCGCTACGAGGACGTCGTCGTGCACAACTACCAGTTCCACCCCACCATCCGGGCCGAGGTGGCCGTCTGAGCGCCGGGCCCGAGCCCGAGTCGGGGCTGGCCCTGATCGTGGCCATGGACCGCAACCGGGTGATCGGGGTGCGGAACGCCCTCCCCTGGCGCCTGCCGGACGATCAGCGCCGCTTCCGGGCGATCACCACGGGGCACACCGTGATCATGGGGCGCAAGACCTTCGAGTCCATCGGGCGCCCGTTGCCCGGCCGGCGCAACGTGGTGGTCACCCGCCAGGCGGGGTACGCCGCGCCGGGCGCGGAGGTCGTCCACTCGCTCGCGGCGGCCCTCTCCCGGGCGGGCGCGGCGGGGGACGAGCGCCCCTTCGTCATCGGCGGGGCCGAGCTCTACGCCCAGGCGCTGCCCCTCGCCCGGTGGCTCTACGTCACCCACGTGGAGACGGCGGTGGCGGACGGCGACACCCGCTTCCCCGAGATCGACCCGGCGCAGTGGGAGGCGCAGTCCCGCGCGGCGCACCCGGCCGACGCCCGGCACGCCTTCCCGTTCAGCTACGTGGCGTACCGGCGGCGGTCAGCGGCCCCCGTTTAGGCTGCGCGGCGTACCGGCGGCGGTCAGCGGCCCCCGTTTAGGCTGCGCGGCGTACCGGCGGCGGTCAGCCGCCCCCGCTTGGGGTCGCGGGCGAAGTTGCGCCGCAGGGGGACGGACGCCAGGCGCTGCACGAGCTGCTCCAGGCTGTTCAGGTTGTGCACCGGCAGGAAGTCGTCGAGGTAGGGCAGGGCCGCCTGCATGCCGCGGGTGAGCGGGCGGTAGTGGGGTGAGCCCAGCAGGGGGTTGAGCCACATCACCCGGAAGGCGGTGCGCCGCAGGCGGGCCATCTCCCGGTCGAGCTGCAACGGGTCGCCCCGGTCCCAGCCGTCCGAGATGATCATGGCGATCGCCCCCCGGCCGAGGACGCGCCGCGCCCAGATGCGGTTGAAGTAGGCCAGGGCCTCCCCGGTGCGCGTCCCGCCCGACCAGTCGGCGACCTCCTCGGCCACCCGGTCGAGGGCCTCCTCCACCCGGCGCCGGCGCAGGGAGGGGGTCACCCGGGTGAGGCGGGTGGCGAAGACGAAGGTCTCGACGTTGGCGCTCACCCCGTGGGAGACCGTGTGCAGGAACTGCAGCAGCAGCCGGGTGTAGCGCTCCATGCTGCCGGAGACGTCGCAGATCAGCACGAGCGGGCGGGGCTTCAGCTTGCGCCGCCGGCGGGCCCAGCTGAACGTCTCGCCCCCGGTGCCCAGGGCGCGCCGCATGGTGCGCCGCAGGTCGAGCTGCTCGCCCCGCCGGGCGGGGGTGCGGCGCCGGGTCAGGCGCTGCGCGGCCTGGAAGCGCATCCGCTCCATCAGGCGCCGGGCGCGGATCAGCTCGTCCTCGGTGAAGTCGCCGAAGTTCTTCTCCCGCAGCACCTCTTCCTGGCTGTAGCTCATCATCGCCGTCGCCGGGCTGCGCGACTCGGAGCGGTCGTCGGACGGC
>DATLLM010000576.1:0-6624 GCA_035537855.1 Chloroflexota bacterium
CCCCGCTTGCAGGGCGGGGCGCTGCGCGTCCACCCCCTGGTGGTGCTGCTGGCCATCCTCGCCGCCGGCCAGCTTTTCGGGCTCCTGGGTGTGCTCTTCACCCTGCCCCTGCTGGCCGTGCTGCGGGTGGTCGGCGGCTTCTTCGCCGCCCGGCTGCGCACCCGGCCGGCGCCCGCTCCGGAGCGCGGCGCGCCGCGGCCGGCGATGGCCGAGGCGCCGCTACGCCCGGCGTGAGCCGGCCCGCACCCCAGTTCCCCCTTCCATCACCCGCGGCGGGGGATGTGCGAGCGCCGCATCGAAGCGACGATGCGCACGTCGGTCTCGCCGACGAGATCGGACGGCAGGAGCGGCGGGGCTCCGGCGCCCGGGACGGCGACGGGCGCGTCGCCGGCTCGAAGCCAGACAGAGAGGGAATCGATGACGACTGAACCGTTCTTCGCCGTCGCGGTCACCGCCGCGCTCATGCTCTTCTTCGGCGTCGCCGTGACCTTCGGGGGCTACCGCTTCTTCCTCGTGCTCCTGCCGATCTTCGGCTTCCTCTTCGGCTTCGGCCTCGGCGCGCAGACCGTCCAGGCCCTGTTCGGCGGCGGATTCCTGGCGACGGTCACCGGCTGGCTGGCGGGAACGGCGCTGGGGGCGGCGTTCGCCATCACCTCGTACCTGTTCTACATCGGCGCCGTCGCCCTCGTCAGCGGAGCGCTCGGGTACGCGCTCGGCGTCGGCCTGATGGAGGCCGTGGGCTTCGACTTCGGGTTCCTGGTGTGGCTGGTGGGCATGATCGCCGGCGCCGTCCTGGCCATCGCGGTCGTCATGCTGAATCTCCAGAAGTGGGCGATCATCGTCGCCACGTCGGCCCTCGGGGCCGGGATCATCGTGGGCACCTTGCTGTTCGTGTTCGGGGAGCTGCCTCCGGCACAGCTCGTCGAGAACCCGGTGCGGTTCGTGCTCCAGACGTCGCCCTTCTGGCTGATCGTCTACCTGACCGTGGCCGTCGTCGGGGTGGTGCTGCAGTTCCAGCTGAATCGCCACCTGGAGATCAGGGCATACAACCGCGTGGCCTCCCTGACCGGCGATGACCTCGTGATGGTCGAGGGCGCGCCGTAAACGGGCCGCAACCGCGCCGGCGCGCCCGGCGTCCGGCTGAAGGCCGTCCGCGCCGGGCGCGCCTGGCGTCTGACCGCACCGCGCGAGCGACGGCTACACCGCCGGCGGGGGGGGCGGCGCGGCCGCGGACGGAGCGGGCACGACCTCGTCGGGCGACGCCCCGAAGGCCGCGCGGACGCCGGGCGTGAGGCAGTAGAGCAGGACCAGGCCGTTGAGCAGGATCGCCGGGAGGAGGGCCTCGAGGGTCGAGGCCCCCAGGAGCGAAAGCAACGCCAGCACCAGATTGAGCCCGGAGAGCACGATGGCGAACAGCAGCCCCCGGGGGTCGACCGTCCAGAGGCGCGCCGCGACCCACACCCAGATCACGGCCAGCACGGCCCACAGGATCGCCCCGAGCGGGTCGTAGCCGTAGAACTGCAGCGGGCCCAGGGTGAAGGGCACGAGGTGCAGGTACTGCAGGGTGTGCCACACCGCCACCAGGGCCGCGACGAGGGCCAGGGCGGCCAGGATGGTGATCCCGACGGGGCGGTGGCGGGCGACTGTGGCCATGGGGGCCTCCTCTTGCGTACGCGGGGACCTGGGCGCCCCGCACCGGGGCGTGCCCCAGTCTAGCGCCGCCGCGGCCGCGGCGGACGCGCCGGCCGCGCTGCCAGCGGAATCGCCCGCGGCCGGAGGCGCCCGCCGGAAGGCGCGCTAGACGGCGGACGCCTCCGGGGCCTCCCCGGCGTCTTCCAGGCCCTCGATCTCGATCGGGGCCAGGCTCTCGCTCGCCCACGAGTCGTACAGCCCGACGCCGACCAGGACGGCGGTCGCCGCCGCCGAGAGCACCAGGGGCGAGATCAGCAAGCCCAACGGGGACAGGACGACCAGAGCGACCACGGCCAGGGGCCGCGCCGGTGAGAAGTGCCCGAACGTGGCCCGCTTGAACAGGGCGTGGCCGATAAGGAAGAGCGCCGGGCCGGCGACGATGGTGGCGACCACGCCGACCGAAGCCGGGTCGGTGGGGTGGGCGAGCGTGTGCTCGTCGCCGACGGCGGTGACGATGATCCCGGCCACCATGGGGATGTGGAAGTAGGTGTAGGCGGAGCGGCCCAGGCTCCCCGGGTCCCGGGCGTGGGCGATGGTCGCGCTACCCACTTCGGCGGTGCGGTAGAAGTAGATCCACCACATGGCGCAGCTCCCCAGAAACGAGACCGCGAAAGCGGCCACCGTGGCCGGCTCCAGCTCCATCTCGCTCAGGGCCGTGCCGATGATCAGGATCGACTCGCCCAGGGCGATGATCAGGAAGAGGTGACAGCGCTCCGCCAGGTGCGCCCCGGCGATGGCCCAGTCCGTCGTCCGCGAGCGGCCCAGGCCGGGAACGTAGAAGCCGACCGCCGGGGCCGTGGTGTCCAGGATGACGGCGATCAGCCAGAGCGCCTCCCGGGCGCCACCGGTGGCCAGGCCCCCGGCGAGCCAGATCAACCCGGAGAAGCAGGCCCAGGCCAGGATGCGCTGGAAGTTGAGGCGCAACGCCGGGTCGTCGCCCAGGGAGGCGACGCAGAACAGGCAGCGCCCGACCTGCAAGGCCACGTAGGCGCAGGCGAAGATCAGTCCGTAGGGCCCGAAGGCCTGGGGGATGGTGGCGGAGACGATCAGGCTGGCGAGCATCACCAGCATGAGCATCTGGCGGACCGGCCGGCGATCCGGATCGAACCAGTTGGTGACCCAGGCGGTGTCGATCCAGGCCCACCAGACGGCCAGCAGCAGGAGGAGCGTCTGGAAGGCCCCGTGCAGGGTCAGGTGCTCCAGCAGCAGGTGCGAGAGCTGGGTGACGGCGAAGACGTAGACCAGATCGAAGAACAGCTCGAGGGGGGTCACCCGGTGCCCGTCCGGGCGCTCCGTCCGGAGCAGCCCCGGGTGGGGCGTCGCGCTCGTCACCCGGAGAGGATAGCGCCCGCGGGGAGAGTCGACCGCCGGGCCGAAGTCGACCGGCCGGTCGGGACGTTAGACCCCTAGAGTGCAGCCACGGGGGCGCCCCCGTGGCCCGGCGCAGCGAACCGCTTCTGGTCAGGATGGTCGTGTCCGCAACCGCTTCACCCGTCACCCGCCGCCTCCCGAATACCGGCGCCTGGGGCGTGCAGGACGTGCGCGCGCTGTTCGCCGCCCGGCCGGGCCTCACCTGGGTCGCCGGGCTGGTGGTGGCCCTGCTGCTGACCGCGCCCTCCTGGTGGCCGTGGCTCGACGCGCGCCAGTACCTGTGGGGCGTCGACGACGCCAAGAACCACATGATCCGGATCTACCACCTCCACTGGCTGATCGAGCGGGGGGTGTGGTATCCGCGCTGGCTGCCGGACATGTTCATGGGCTACGGCTACCCCGTGCTCAACTTCTACGCCCCCATCTTCTACTACCTCACCTGGGGCCTGGGCCAGGTCCTGCACCTCAGCGTCTGGGACTCGTTCCGCGCCACGGGGGTCGTCGCCGCCGTGGTCAGCGCCGCCGGGGTCTACGCCCTGACGGTGGCGCTCTGGCGCCGCACGGCGCTCGGCGTGCTGGCGGCCGTCGTGCTGCTCTACGGGCCGTACGTGGTGCAGATCAACATCTTCAAGCGCGGCGATCTGCCCGAGGCGCTCGCCCTGGCCCTCATCCCCTGGCTGCTGCTCGTGCTGCTGCGCCTGTGGCAGGCCCGAACCTGGGAGCAGCGGGTGGGCTGGACGGCGGGCAGCGCCTTGATGGGCTCGGCCGTGGTGCTGTCCCACAACCTGACCGCCCTGATCGCGGCGGCCGTCGCCACCGTCTGGGTGCTCTACCTGCTGGTGGTCGTGCGGGACTGGCGCCCCCTGACCCTGACCCTGCTCGCCGGGCTCGTCGCCCTGGGGCTGACCACCTTCTTCTGGCTCCCGGCCGTCGCCGACGGGCGGCTGGTGCAGCTGGAGGAGCTGTGGCGCAGCGGCGGGCTGGACTACCGCGGCTGGTTCATCGAGCCGAACGGGGTGGCGCCCCGCCAGCAGTCCGAGTACAACCGGCAGACCCGGGTCGGCCTGATCGACCTCAATCTGCACTACCCGCACCAGCTGGTGGCGCCGCCGAAGATCTCCTGGTCGCAGGCGGGACTCGGCTTGCTCGCCCTGGGCGCGACCGCGGCGGGGGCGGTGAACCTGGTGCGGCGCCGGGGGCGGCCGGCGGACGCGGACTCCGGGGAGAGCGTCGTGCCGCTCGCCGGGCTGCCGTTTCTGGCGATCGGCCTGGGGTGCTGGTACCTGACCTTCGCCCAGTCCGCCTGGATCTGGGACGACGTACCCGGATTGCCCTTGCTGCAGTTCCCCTGGCGCCTGCTCGGCCCGCTCGGCATCTGCGTCGCCGTCGCCGGCTCCGGGGCGCTCGCCGCGCCGATGCGCTGGCTGGAGCGGCGCCTGCCGGAGCGGGGGCAGCTGGCCGCCGCCGGGCTGGTGGTGGCGGTCGGGGCGGTGACCCTGTTCAACCACCTCGGCGACCGGGAGTTCGTCTTCAAGCCGGAGCCGGACCGCAACGTCGACGGCAAAACGGTGTTCGCGGACGAGTACAAGGACCTGATGGGCGTGGGCACCACGTCCAACCGGGAGTTCCTGCCCCGCGAGGTGTTCATCGCCACCTACACCCTCGGCAATCCCCGGGGCCGCAACGTCTACGAGAAGCTCTACCCGGAGCCGGAGTGGATCGGGGGGCTCTTCTACCCCTTGTCCGGGGACGTGCGCGTGCTCGGCTGGAAGGCCGCGCCCCTGCGGATCGGCCTGCGCCTGGTGAACGACAGCCCGACCGCCGCCCGGATCGGCATCCGCCAGCTGCGCTTCCCCGGCTGGCGGGCCTGGGTCGACGGCGCGCCGGTGCCGATCGACGTCGCGCCGTACGTCGAGGAGCAGCAGGCCTCGCTCGGCTTCATGGTGGTGGACGTCCCGCCGGGCGAGCACACCGTCAGCGTCGCCTTCGGCCCGACCACGCTGCGCCTGGTGGCCCTGATCGTGACCGTGGCCACCCTGAGCGCCGGCGGCGGCGCGCTCAGCGTGATGGTCGGCCGGCGCCGCGGCTGGTCGCCCGGGCGGATCACCCTGATCGCGGCCGTCCCGCTGGTGCTCGGTCTCGGCGCCCTCTGGCGCACGGTCTGGCCGACGGTCGGCGTGCTCGCGGCCGCGCCCCCGGCGGCGGCGAAGCCCACGAGCAACGTGTGGAGCGCCGGCCCCCTCGGCCCCGGGGAGGGGGCCCTGCTGGTCAACGTCGCCGAGGCGGTGGCCACCGGCCGGGCCTGGATCACCTCGCCGAGCGGGGGCAGCATCGGCCCGACCCGCCACGTCGACGTGCGCCAGCTGACGGTGGACGACGGCGACACCGACCGTGGCCCGGCCGCCGCCTCCCGCCGGCAGTGGCTCTACGTGCACCCGCCGTCCAGCGTCAGCCTGGACGTTGCGCTCCCCGCCGGGCGCACCGCCTGGTTCCAGAGCTCGCTCTCGCTCGATCCGGCCATGTGGGGCGCGGACGTCGGCGACGGCGTGCGCTACCTGGTGACGGTCGCTCCGCTCGACCGGCAGGGGAATCCGGGCGGTCCGGAGACCGTGCTGGACGCGACCCTGAATCCGCGGGCCCAGAAAGACAACCGGCGCTGGGTGCCGGTGGAGGCCGACCTCTCCCGCTGGGCCGGGCGCACCGTGCGCCTGACCCTGAGCACGGAGAACCTGGCCGAGCTGAACTTCGACTGGAGCGGGTGGGGGCAGCCGACGGTCTCGGTGCGGGAGACGGACCGGGTGCGGCCCCTCGCCGGACAGCCGGTGCCGGACTGGGCGAAGGGCGGCTGAGCGGCGCCCGGGCGCCGCTCAGCGCTTCCAGACCGGCGGCGCGCCGGGGTCGGGACGGGCGCCGGTCCAGCGCACCACCTGGGGGTTGGCCCAGCCGGCCCAGTCGTAGTTGGGGTCCTGGCGCGCTTCGGTGCGCAGGATGAGCGTCACGTCCTCCCCGGCCAGGGGCGCCAGGTCGACCCAGACGTCCACCCAGGGGCGGGCCGCCGGGTCGCCGCGGGGGTTCAGATCGCGCGCCATCAGCACCTGGCGTCCGCGCCCGCCGGGGCGATCGGCTTCGAGCACGAAGCGCACGCCGTCGCCGGCGTCGACGCCGCCGGACCAGACGTTGGGGTCGAGCCCCAACCCGGCCTGGAAGTAGGCGCTCTCCGGCACACGCAGGCGCACGGCGGCGGCCGCCGGGGGGTGCATGTAGAGCCAGCGGCGGGTCTCCGGGCCGGCGCCGCCGGGCGGGCCGGGGAGCCCCTGGTAGCGCACGTCCAGGTACGGTCTCAGCGCCCCCTGTCCGGTCACGCCCGGCGCCAGCGTCTCCGCGCGGTTTCCGTCGACGGCCCCGGCGACGTCGAGCACGACCCGGGTGCTGCGGCCGGGCGCGACCGGACAGGGGGCGCTGAGACCGTATCTCGACGTGCGCTACCAGGGGCTCCCCGGCCCGCCCGGCGGCGCCGGCCCGGAGACCCGCCGCTGGCTCTACATGCACCCCCCGGCGGCC
>DATLLM010000577.1:0-5413 GCA_035537855.1 Chloroflexota bacterium
CCCCTTCAATCCCGAGCGCCCGGATGCCGTCCCGGTGGGCGGGATCGCCTCGCCGCAGCCCGTGCTCGATGTGGCGGGGCGCTTCGGCGGCAGCGTGCAGGCGGCCATCGACGCCCTGCCCCCGTCCGGGGGGACGCTGCGATTCGCGCCCGGGACGTACGCCGGCGAGTTCACCCTGGCCGGGCGCAGCAACGTGCACTTCATTTCGGACGGCGGAGCCACCCTGCGGGCGGGCGCCGGGCCGGTGATGGGGCGCATCGCCGGGTGCCCCCTGGCCCTGGACTACGGCAACTTCGTCCGGGCGGTGCGGCTGGACTCCGACGCGCAGCACCGGAGCGCCCTGGACTGCGTCGCGCAACGCGCGCGGAACATCTACCTGCGAGACCTGACGTTCGACGGGGGCGGCCGGGCGACCACCGGCATCGCCCTGGCGGCCGTGGCGGACGTCGTCCTCGACCGGGTGACGTTCACCGGGTTCGTCGACCCCCGGGTGGGGCACGGGGGGCTGCTCGACGGCTCGGCGATGCTGGACAACGTGTGGTGCCGGGAGTGCCGCTTCGAGGGGCGCCAGCGCTGGGCGGTGTACCTGGACGGGCTCCACGGCGGGGGCGTGCTCGGCTCGCGGATCGGCAGCGGCTTCGGCTCCGGCGGTCTGCTGTTCCTGACCAACGACGACTTCACCCGGCGCAACACCGATCCGAACGCCTGGCAACCGGCCGACCTGCGCACGGCGGCGTACGTCGTCGTCGCCGGGAACACCTTCGCCGGGGGCGACTACCAGGCCGTCAGGGCCGCCGGGCGCAACGTGCTGGTCAAGGGGAACGTCGCCGAAGGGCGGCTCGGCTACGGCTTCGCCGGCTTCGACACCAAGAGCTCGATGATCTGGCCGGACCTGGTGTACGAGTACTTCGGCAACAAAGTGATCGGCAACCGCACCGGCGACCTGCCCGAGCTGGTCGAGCTCGACCAGGCGGGCGGGACTCACAATCCGGAGTGGCCCAACCGGGCGCGGCTCGGGCGCTACACCGTGCGGGAGAACGTGGTGGCGGGGACGCCCGGGTCGGCCGCGCTGGTGCACGAGGTGGGCGACGTCGAGGGGCCCAACACGGTGACCGGCAACTGCCTGAACGATCGGGCCGACCGCGCCGGTGGGTCCTGCTCGGACCCCGCCGGGCCGCCGGCCGCCGGGAGCCCCTGACGCCGCCGGGGACGCCGCTCCGGGGTCAACGCTGGAGGGGCGTCTCCGGCAGGAGGTGGTAGAGCTGGGTGGTGCCGTTGTCGTAGACGACGAGCTGGTCGCCGACGGCGGGGAGGGGCACGCCCAGGCGCCGGGCCCGGCGCCGGATAGTGTCGCTGACCAGGAAGTCGCGGCTGGCGGCCTCGCGCCGGTACTGGCCGATGGCGTTGCCTCCGGGCGAGCGGGCGGGATCGGGCAGGGAGGTGACGATCTCCAGGTAATAGGCCGTGGTCAGGCGCTCGTCGAAGTCGGCGGCGATCGTGGCGTAGCGCATGTGCGCCGTCGTCCAGCGGATGGCCTCCATCTCCTGAGGCTCGTAGAACAGCCACTTGAGGCTGAGCACGGGCTCGTTGGTGGCCTTGAGCAAGCCGAGCACGCCGAGGCAGCCGATCAGGGCGGCCACGGCCCAGCAGGCCACCCGGGCGCCGGGGCGGGGGGCGGTCAGCAGCGGCAGCAGGCCCCGGGCGAGCACGGGCGCGGCGATGAGGGCGAACGAGGCGAAGGCGCGGTGCTGGAAGTTGGAGGCGATGGCCCCGCTGAAGTCGACGGCGACGGAGAGCACGCCCTGGATGGCGAAGGCGGCGAAGAGGAGCCAGAGGAGCCAGGCGGAGGGGGTGGGCACCTCGCGCCGCACGAGCCACCGCCAGCCGTCGCGCAGCCAGAACAGGAGCGAGGCGCCGATCAGCAGCCAGTTGGCCAGGGAGACGAGGAAGTAGACCGGCAGGCTAATCCAGCCGCCGACGACGAAGCTGTACGGGTCGCCGGCGGGCGCCTGCTCGCTGGCGACGTTCAGGAGGAGCACCGTCAGCTTCTGCCAGATCTCCTCGTAGATGGCGAGCTGGTTCGTCGCCGGGGGGTAGGCGTAGAAGGTGTAGACGAAGGCCACTCCGAGCAGGATGACGGTGCAGTACAGCAGGCGCCCGGTCAGGCGCCGCCCGACCGGGGCGAGGCCGGCCCGGCCGACGTGGCTGAGCAGCCAGCTGGCCAGGAGGGCGACGACGAGGGCGGCGACGTAGGACGTGCCGAACAGGTTGTTGCTGGAGATGAGCCCGTAACCGGCGACGTAGAACAGCACGACGCTCAGCACGAAGCGGCCCCGGCTCGCCTCCGGGCGCAGGCTGCGGGCGAGGAACAGGAGGGCCAGCAGCATCAGCGCCCGGGTCAGCTTCTCGTGCGAGCCGCGCAGCGTGACGAACAGGAACTCGGGCTGGAGCAAGAGCAGCAGCATGGCCAGGGTGGCGGTGGCGGCGCGGCCGGTGAGCTCCCGGTAGGCGACCCAGGCCACCGGCAGCAGGACGACGACGAAGATGAACGGCGAGAGCACCTGCTGGAGGGTGAGGACGGACAGGCCGGTGACGTCGGCCAGGTACACCATCAGCGCCTGGTAGGCGTAGCCGTTGGCGTACGCCGTGGCGTCGGCCGGGAAGAGTCGCTCCACCCGCAGGACGCCGGCGATGGCGGCCCCCAGGGAAGCGGTGTCCGACTCCGCCCAGCGGCCGAGGGAGCGGAGGACGAAGTAGGTCGCTGCCGCGAGGCCGTAGGCGATCGGGACGCCGAAGAGGAGGCGTTCGCGCCCTGCGGCCCCGCCGGCGCGGCCCTCGCCGTTGTGCCCATTCCCGGGTCGGGAAGCGCCGGTGGCGCTCACGCTACACCGCCCCGCTCGGGCCCCGGCGGCGCGGCCCTCGCCGGTTGCGGGGGCGCGCCACCGGGGCCTCGCAGTAGGGCCAGGGCGAGGACCAGGGCCGTGGCGCCGACGCCGGCCAGGAGCGCCACCAATCCGGCGGCCGCCGGGGCCTGCGGCGTCAGAAGCGCGCGCGCCGTCACCGGCGCCTCGGGACGCACCAGCAGGGAGGCGCTCGCTTCGGTCTCGGCGGCGACCGTCCGCGCCCGGGCCCGCAGCGTCCACCGGCCCGGGGCCGGGGCGCTCCAGACCAGGGTGACGGTGCTCGACCCGGCGGCGTCGGCGTCCAGGGTGGCCGTCCCGACCACCTGCTCCGGCCCCCCCTCCGCGGCCGCGACCACGTCCAGGCGCACGGCGCGGGCGTCTTCGAGGCCCCCGTTGGTGAGCCGCACGGCGACGTCCAGCGGCTGGCGCGCGTCGAACTCGCCCGCCCGGGCGGCCGGGACGGCGGCGGGCCCGGCGGCGTCGACCTGGCGCTCGACCGCCAGCCCGAGGGTGAGGCCGGCCGGGGTGAGCGGCTGCGACTGGTAGCCGCCGGCGGGACTGTAGGTGACGACGTACTCGCCCGGGGCGAGCCCGCGGGCGAAGGGCACCCCCGGCGGGCCACCGGCGGGCAGACCGAGGACGAAGCGGAAGCCCCCGGCGACGGCGCGGAGGTCGCGTGCCGTCGCCCCCGGGAGCACCTGGACGGGCCCGTCCAGGCGGTCGAACATGGCCCGCGGATCGGCGCCGGCGGCGGCGGCGGTCGAGTCCGGGTCGCCGAGCTGCTCGCCCAGGCGCTGCCACGACTCGTGGTCTGTCGGCGGGGCGGTGGTGAAGGCGGCCGGGGCCGGGTCGACCCGGCGCAGCCGCACGCCCTCCTCGTCCGCGAGCACGAGCTGGTCGCCGACGTGCCACAGGGCCCGCACCTCCGCCCCGGCCCGGCGGAGGCTCCAGGAGTTCAGGTAGTCGCCGCCGGTGGAGGCGTAGCGCAGCTCCCGCCCGTCCCCCAGGTTCCAGACGCCCTTCTGGGCCCGCAGGAGGTGCAGGCGGCGGTCGACGGGGCTGAAGTAGAAGGTCACCGGGCCGGCGGTCTCGCGGTACTCGGCCCGGAAACCGGCGCGGATGGCGTCGAAGTACGGCGCCGGGGATACCGACGTGCGCCCCAGGAGGTAGTCGGCGACCGCCTGCTCGGCGCCCGGGATGACCGCCCGCGTCGCCGTCGCGTCCGGGATGACGCCTTCCAGGGGCGCCCACTCGTAGATCCCCTCCGAGCTGGCGTAGGCGCCGCCTTCGGCGGCGACGAACGTGGTGATGTCCCAGGGGCGGTCGACGACCCACCGGGGGAGCACGGCGTGGGGGACGGTCAGCAGGTCGAAGTCGCCGATCCGGTCCTGCGACTCCAGTCCGTACTTCCCCGCCAGGCCGAGCTTGAAGTGCCAGCTGAGGTTGGGGGTGTTGTACTGATTCCAGCTGTAGGTGACTTCCTCGAAGGGCGTCCCCTGGCCGACGTAGGCCAGCCGCACGAACAGCTCCGGCAGACCGTCGCGGTCGCCGGCGAGGTCGTAGTAGGCCATCGGATTCTCGAAGTCGGCGAAGTTGACCCGCCCCCGCGCGAAGTACTGCAGCGTGTTGATGTGGTAGCCCTCCTCGATGGGGTAGCCGGAGAGATTGACGTCGGTCAGCTTCCGGCGCTTCCAGTCGTAGGTGATGTGGAAGGGCGAATCGAAGTAGTTGCCGCGGTCGTACCAGGCGGCGCCGCCGAGGAGGGGCCAGAAGAGGTACCCGTCGGCCGGCTTGGGCCGGTAGCGGCCGGTGTTGACGTTGAAGCCCGTCCGGGGTAGCTGCGAGGTCGCCGGCGACGGGGCGAGGAGCCGGCTGTAGGCGTACTCCGGGATGCCGTCGGCGTCGGCGTCGACGACGGCCGTCTCCCACTTGGGGCGGCCGCTGGTGCGCA
This sequence comes from Chloroflexota bacterium, assembly GCA_035537855.1. Classification (GTDB taxonomy): domain Bacteria; phylum Chloroflexota; class UBA11872; order UBA12225; family UBA12225; genus DATLLM01. Next base: position 4,855 of record DATLLM010000577.1, read on the forward strand.
GCTGGCGGAGGTACGCCTCCGGGAAGCCGAATCGGCTCAGGGGCCCGTCGACGAGGACGCGGACGTTCTGATTCGGCGTGCCGTCCGGCAGCACCCAGGTCGAGCCGGACTCGACGCGCGCCGTCCAGTACGGCGACTCGTCGACGACGACCCGCCGGCCGCTGCGCCGGACGCCGACCTGGCCGTCCCCGTTCTGGTCGTCGTAGACGTAGGCCACGTCCTTGCCTTCTTCCTGGGTGAAGGTGATGGCCAGGTCGTACTTGCCGTCGGCGCCGGCGTCGAACAGCCAGGTGTCGTCCTGGAAGTCGAGGCCGGCGTCCTCCCACCGGTCCGCCGGCCGCATGTCGCCGCCGCCGTCGTAGACGTAGACGAAGTCCCGCTCGGTGGCGAACGCGCAGTCGATCACCGTCAGATCGGGCCGGCCGTCCCCGTCCAGGTCGTACTGGAGGGTGCCGAAGCAGCGGGGCGCCCCGGCCGCCGCCGCCGGGGCGCCCGGCACAGCCGGCACGGCCAGCAGCCCCAGGACGAGACCCAGGATGAGCCATGCGCGACCGTAGCC
>DATLLM010000578.1:0-2395 GCA_035537855.1 Chloroflexota bacterium
CGCGACCGCGGCGGAGATGACCACCCAGACCGGAACGCCGGCGTCCGCGCCGATCGTCCCGTGGGCGACGAGGGCGAGCGTGATGATGCCCATCGTCTTCTGCGCGTCGTTGGTGCCGTGCGCCAGGGAGATCAGCGACGCCGACGCGATCTGGCCCCGCCGGAAGCCGCGCTCGGTGTGGGCGGCCGACCCCTTGGCGTGAAGCCGGCGGGCGAAGTGCACCGCCATGACCGCCACGCCGCCGGCGATGACCGGCGCGAGCACGGCGGGGACGATCACCTTCTGCACCACCGCGGTGCCGTTGACGGCGCCGGCGCCGGCAGCGGCGAGCGTGGCGCCGACGACGCCGCCGATCAGCGCGTGCGACGAGCTGGACGGCAGCCCCATGAGCCACGTGACCACGTTCCAGGCGATCGCGCCGAGCAGGCCGGCGAAGACGACGGTCAGCGTGATCGCGCCGGCGTCCACGATCCCGCTCGCGATGGTCTTCGCCACTTCGAGGGAGAGGAAGGCGCCCACCACGTTCAGGAGGGCGGCCAGGCCGACGGCCACCCGGGGCCGCAGCGCCCCGGTGGCGATGGACGAGGCGGTGGCGTTGCCGGTGTCGTGGAATCCGTTGGTGAAGTCGAATGCGAGCGCCGTCAGCACGACGACGATCAGGATCAGGTCCTCGGCCATCGGCGGAAGGGAACCTCCGTGCCACGTAGGTTGCAAGAGCCAACAGCGGGTTTCACCGTGTGGTCACAATCGCGGCGGCGATCACCCGGGTGACGCCGCGCGGGCGGGGCCGCCCGGCGCGGGGCTCAAGCGGCTCCCGCGCGGCGCCGATGGGTCGGGGATCGCCCCGTGACCATCGACTCGACGCCCCTCGCGGGATACCAGCAGGCCGTCGCGCGCGTGCGGGAGATCACCGCGCCGCTGCAGCCCTCCCAGGCCGCCGCTCCGGCCGGCGACTTCGCCACGCGGCTCGGGTCGGCCATGACGCCGGCGGCCGGCACGCAGCAGGCCGCGTCGGTGGACCCGGCCGCCCTCGCCGGCAACGCGGGCACCGGCCAGAAGATCGCCGCGATCGCCACCGCCGAGCTGGGCGTGGCGGAGCAGCCCCCCGGCTCGAACGACGCGCCCCGCATCGCCCAGTACCGGACCGCGACGACGGGCTCGGGCGTGGGCCCGTGGTGCGCCTACTTCACGTCGTGGGTGGCGCAGCAGGCGGGGGTCCCGGTGGGCCCCAACGGCCAGGGCATCGGCTACGTGCCGACGGTCAAGCAGTGGGCGGAGAGCCAGGGCCGCTACATCCCGGCCGGGAACGGCGCGCCCCAGGTGGGCGATCTGGTGGTGTTCGACCGCGGCGGGGACGGGGTGCTCGACCACATCGGCGTGGTCACCGGCGTGCGGCCCGACGGCGGCATCGACACCGTCGAGGGCAACTCCAGCGACAAGGTCAACGCCCGCAGCTACGGCCCGGGCGGCTACACCGGCCTGGTCCGCCTGACGTAGCCCCGGCTGGGACCCGGCGCGCGCCGGGGATATCCTGGCGCCGTGGGCACCCAGACGCCCGTCCGGCCGATCACGGAACGCTCGGGCCCCGGCGCCGGCCACGGCGAGCCGTGCCACGTGATCGTGCTGAACGACGATCACAACACGTTCGAGCACGTCGCGCGCACCCTGGCCCGGTTCATCCCCGGCGTGAACTACGAGGCCGGCATGGCGCTGGCGAACAAGATCCACACGGCCGGCCGGGCGCGCGTGTGGAGCGGCCCGCGCGAGCAGGCCGAGCTCTATTGGGAGCAGCTCCGCGACGCGGGGCTCACCATGGCTCCGCTTGCCTGAGCGGGACGGGTCCGACTGGCTCCTGGCGGCCGTCGCCGCCGAGGGGGTCCCGGTGCTGTTCGGGAACCCGGGCTCCACCGAGCTGCCCATCACCGACGCCCTGGGCCGGCAGGACGCGGTCCGCTACGTCCTGGGCCTCCACGAGGCCTCGGTCATCGGGATGGCCGACGGCTGGGCGCAGGCCACGGGGGGCCTGGCCGTCGCGAACGTCCACGTCCAGCCCGGGCTGGCGAACGCCATGTCGGGGATCCTGAACGCCGCGCGCGGGCGGGTGCCGGTGCTGGTGACGGTGGGGCAGCAGTGGCAGGCGATGCTGCCGGGCCGCCCGTTCCTGGGCGGGGAGCTGGTCGGGATGGCCGCACCGGTGGCGAAGGGCGCGTGGGAGGTGCGCACGGCGCAGGAGCTGCCCGAGGCCTTCGCCCGGGCCGTGAAGGCCGCCATGACCCACCCGCGCGGGCCGGAGGTGCTCAGCATCCCCCTCGACGTGCAGGTCGCCGCGGCCCCCGCGCCGCACGTGCCGGGGGCGCCGCCCGCCTGGGAGGCGGGTCACGGCGCCGATATCCTG
>DATLLM010000579.1:0-2796 GCA_035537855.1 Chloroflexota bacterium
TGCGCCCCTTGTCCGCGATCGCCCGGGTGATGGCCTGCCGGATCCACCAGGTGGCGTAGGTGGAGAACTTGTAGCCGCGGCGCCAGTCGAACTTCTGCACCGCCCGCATCAGCCCCAGGTTCCCCTCCTGGATCAGGTCGATCAGGGAGAGCCCCCGGCCGACGTAGCGCTTGGCGATGCTGACCACCAGGCGCAGGTTGGACAGGGTGAAGCGCTGCAGCGCGGACTCGTCCCCGGCCTCGATGGCCTGGGCGAGCTCCACCTCCTGCGCGGCCGTCAGCAGGGGGATATCGTGGATGTCCTTGAGGTACTGCCAGACGGCGTCCGCGTTCAGGGGCTCCCCGTCCGCCTCCATCCGGTCGAGCTGGGCGTCCAGCTGGATGTCGTCCGTCGTCTGCTGCAGCTCGGCCTCGTCCTTGACGATCTCGATCCCGGCGTCGACGAAGGCGCTGCGCACGGCCTCCAGCAGGGACGCGTCCGGCGCGTCGGCCTCCTCCTCGAACAGCTCGTCGACGTCCTCCTCGCGGACGTACCCCCTCACCCGGCCGCGCTCGAGGAGCTCCTCCAGCCCGGGCACAGCCGGGTGCTGGATCGTCCCCGAGCTGGTGGCGGTGGCGGCGCCGGGCGCGGCCGCGCCCCGGCCGGGGCGCCGGGCGCGCGTCGAGCGGGGCTTGGCGCCGGCTCTTGGGGCCATGTCAGTCTCTCCTTCACCGAGCAGCACCGCACCGGGATGCAGAGGCGTTCGGACAGCGAACAACCGTCCGGTGGTGCTCCCCCAGCCCGCCTGCATCCCAGCTTAGCGTCGCGTTCCCTCGCCGGCTAGCGGTTTCGCGTCCGGCGCGGCACGCTCTCCCCCGGCAGAGAGTAGACGCGCCGACCCCCCCGGCCGGATGTGTGCCCCGTCTCCGGGGCCGTCGCCAGGGATGGCGTGCAATTCCCGTGCCGTCTGTCCGGCCCGCCCGGCGGGAGCCGGCGGGAGCCGGCGGGAGGAGGGCCGGGGGCCGGGCGGCGACCGGGAGACCCTGGCGCAGCGTACAATCGCGCTAGAGTGCTACCACGCACGATGGAGTCCGCCGCCCCGCCGGCTCGAGGGGGCGCGGAGCCTGCCCTGCGGTAGGTAGAGGAGGCCTTCTGACGTGGCAACCGAGCGGCACCCGCTCGAGGCCCCTACCCCGGACGCGGACCGGGGCGCGGCGGACCTCGCCGCGAGCGTGCAGGCGGCGCTGCTGGCGGATTACGTCGCCGCCGAGGACGCGCTGCGGGCGTTCACCGACCGCAACTTCGGCCGCCTCTGCGCCATCTGCGCCCGGTGGACGCTCCTGGCCGCCCGCACCAACGCCGGACTGCCGGCGGTGCAGTGGCCCCTCTCCTCCTGGGTGACCAACTGCTGCAACGCCAACCACGCCCTGGAGTCCATGTCCGAGTCCTCGCTGGCCGGGATCGTCGCCTCCCGCGAGGAGGGGAAGGCCTGGTGGCGGCAGGTGAAGCGGGCCAACGCCGCGCCCTGCAACGCCCTGACCGAGACCGGCTGCCACCTCACCCGCGGGCGGCCCGAGCTCTGCAACCGCTACTTCTGCGAGGCGGTGCGCGACCACCTCTGGCGCCTGGGCGGCGAGCGCGACGGCGCCCGCCTCAGCGCCCGGCTGGACGATCTCCAGAAGCGCTGGGCGCGCCTCTACACCGTCTACGGCGAGGCCGTGACCGCCCCCGCGGAGAGCTACCAGGGGCGGGGCCGGCCCGGCCGCAGCGCCGTGCGCCGCGCCGCCGGCTGGGACGAGCACTTCGTCTTCCTGGAGCGCTTCGACGCCGAGATCGCCGCCGCCACCCGGCCGGTGACCGGGGACGAGGTCGCCCACCGCCTGTTCAAGGTGGAGGGCGACGCGGCGCTCTACCAGCCGTTCTTCGACGCCGAGGTGGACGCGATCGGGGGGACGATCCGCAACGATGAGATCGGCTGAGCCGGCCGCGCCCGGCGCGCCGCCCCCCTCCCCGGTGGCCTTCCGCCCGTCCCTGCGCGTCTGGCTCACCGGCCTGCTGGTGGGGGCCACCGCCCTGGCCGTGCTCACCGCCACCCTGCTGTTCCTGCCCCGCATGGAGCGCCAGGGGATGGACGACTCGCGCGCTCGGGTGGACAAGGGGCTGGCCACCGTCCACCGCCAGCTCGCCTCGGACGGCGACCGGGCCCTGCGCCTGGCGGACGAGTCCGAGCTGCTGGCGACCCGCCCGGCGCTGGTCGAGGCGTTCGCCGGGCGCGACCTGCCGGCCCTGAACGAGCTCCTGGTGCAGGCCCGCAACCAGTTCACCGGCTGCCCCGGCGGCTGCACCTCCGCCATCGCCGTGGTCGACGAGAACCGCATGGCCGTCGCCGAGCAGCCCCCCCGGGCCCTCTACGACTACAACCGCAGCTGGGTGGTGCGCAACGCCCTGCGCGCCAACCAGGCGTCGCCCTACCGCCCGCAGCGCGGCGTCGACGCCCGGGCGACCCCGGCCAACCCCCTGGCCGACCTCGGCCTCTACGTCGCCTACCCGATCGTGATCGACGGCTCGCCCGCCGGCGCCGTGGTCATCCTGCGCGTCTACAACGACGCCCTGATGCAGGAGCTGGCCGACCTGACCGGGCTGGACGTGGCCGTGGTCAAGTCGGACGCCCTGATCGCCGGCTCGCGCGACGTGCGCGCCCTCTTCCAGCCGCCCAACGTGCGCCCGCCGGCGCAGCGCCTGGCCCCGGTGGAGCCGGTGCACCAGATCGGCGAGCAGCGCTTCGTCGCCGCCTCCGAGCCGGTGCGCAGCTGGACC
>DATLLM010000580.1:0-3805 GCA_035537855.1 Chloroflexota bacterium
TGCGCCCCTTGTCCGCGATCGCCCGGGTGATGGCCTGCCGGATCCACCAGGTGGCGTAGGTGGAGAACTTGTAGCCGCGGCGCCAGTCGAACTTCTGCACCGCCCGCATCAGCCCCAGGTTCCCCTCCTGGATCAGGTCGAGCAGGGAGAGCCCCCGGCCGACGTAGCGCTTGGCGATGCTGACCACCAGGCGCAGGTTGGCCAGGGTGAAGCGCTGCGCCGCCGCGGCGTCCCCGGCCTCGATCTGCTGCGCCAGCTCTACCTCCTGGGCGGCGGTCAGCAGGGGGATGTCCCGTATGGCGTTCAAGTACGGCCAGAAGGAGTCGGAGGACCGCGGGTCGTCCTCCGGATCCGGCGCCTCCGGTCCCGGGTCCGGGTGGTAGTCGATCGCCGGGTGCGCCACCTCGGCCTCGTCGGGCACCACCGCGACGCCGGCGGCGGCCAGCGCCTGACGCACGTCCGCCCGCTGCGCCGCCTCCAGCGGCGCCGCCCCCTCCCCGAAGAGGGCGTCCACGTCCCCTTCGAGGACGAATCCCTGCGCCGCGCCGTGCCGGAGGAGATCTTCCAGCCCCGGCACCTCCGGCAGCCCCGGAGTCGCCGCCGGCGCTGCGGCGCGCCGCGGGCTCACCGGCCGACGGCCGGCGTGCGGCGCGGGACGCGCGCCGACCGCTGCACCACCTCGCGTCGCCATCAGTCGCCTCCTCCGGCCGTCACCCAGCCCGGTCCCCTCCAGGGTGACGCCACCACGTTGCTGGCCGGGTGGGCGAACGTCTACGCCGGGTCAACACGTTCGCCGTCGGGGCGTCCCCGGCGGCGTTCGACTCGCCTTCGTCCGCCGCGACGCACGATCGGGCCCGGCGTAGGCGGCCAGACCGAGACGCCGGGCCCGAGGAGGACGTGCCGCGCTGTTGCTGGTACGCCTCGCTCTCGGTCACCAGCCGGTGGTGGCCCCCTCGCCTTCCTGGTACGATGCCAGGCGAGCCATGCCGGATGTCCCGTGCCCGGGGTGTGGGGAGATCTACCACGTGGCCGAGGCGCACGTCGGCCGGAGCGTGTGCTGCCGGCGCTGCGAGCGCGTCTTCCGGATCGAAGCGCCACCGGCCGCCTCCCGACCGGCGGCGGCGCCCGCAGCGCCGCCCCGGCGGGGCGAGGGGGGCCCGGACGCGGCGGGGCGGTCGGTCGACGTGACCGATCGGGACTTCGAGCGGGTCGTCCTCCGCGCCCCCCGCCCCGTGGTGGTGGACTTCTGGGCGCCCTGGTGCGGCCCCTGCCACGCCCTCGCGCCGGTGGTCGAGCAGCTGGCGGCGGCGTACGCCGGCCGGATCGACTTCGTCAAGCTGAACACCGACACCAACCCCCGCACCGCGGCGCGGTGCGGCGTGATGGGACTGCCCACGCTCGTGCTCTTCCGCGCCGGACAGGAGGCGGAGCGCCTGGTAGGCGTTCAGCCCAAAGCGGCGATCACGCGGGCGCTCGACCGAATCGCCAGCGCTTCATAGGCCTGTTGCCCCACTATCCGTCTTCGCTCGAAGTGGTAGACGGGCGAGATGGACGCGATCCGGAGGAACTGCCTCTGGCGACCCCTGATCTGGTGACGGTCGAGCGGTGCGGCAACCCACTCGCCAGGGCCCTCGCCAGGGCACGGTGCCCTTTTCGGCGGGCGCGTCCGCGTCCTAGTCGTGGCAGACCCGCCCGCGTCCGGACAGATCAGGGCCGCCGCGGCGACCGCCGGTGGGCAGGGAGCGCACACGGAGAGTCGGCCTCACTTCCACGCGAGCGACTACAGTAGCTTCCGCACCCCGGCCCACAGCCCCTGCTCCGGGGGGCGAGGATCGTCCACCACCTCCGATGTGGTGTCAAAGCGCATCGTGGCCCGGCGGCCGAGATCGTCTTCCGGCCAGCTACAGGCTCCGCCGGTCGCGAAGGTCGCCCGGGCGGCGTGCGTGGAGTGCGCGAGCGGTTGGGGCGGGGCCGTCCCCAGCAGCGGCTCGGTCGCGTAGCCCTGCGTGTCGAACACCAAGTCCACGTCGAGCCCGTGGCAGGCGCTGTGGCGGCCGCCGAATTGCGGGGAGGCGCGGCGGCGGTGCTGAGCCAGCCGGCGTTGCTGCGGCCGGGCCCGGGGATCTCGATGCCGGTCGTGCGGGCGGGGCGGCGGCGCGGGAGGAAGGCGTACCCGAGGCAGCAGCGCATCCGGTGACTGGCCGGGGCGGGAGACGCGCTGCCCGTCACCCGCCGCGGAGGTGGCGGAGCACCAGCGCGGCGGGTGGTGCCCAGGCCAACGGCGACCGGAGGCGCGTCGCCCGGTGCGGCGCCGGCCGGCCGCGTGGGGCGAAAGCGCGGACGACGAGCGCGACGGCGACGAAGCCGAACGCGATCGTGCATACGCGGCCGACCATACGGTTGACGTCGACCACCGGGACGACGCGCACGCCCTTCGGCCCGAACTCGATCACGGCCACCGGCTCGGCCCGCACGCCCCCGCCGCCGCCGAAGCCCGCCTGCGGACGGGCGCCCGGCCCACCGCCGTCTCCCGCCGAAGGGGCGGATTCGGGTGGCGTACGGGCCACCGGATCGTGCCCCGGCCCGGCCGCTCGAGCGGCGCCGCGCCGGCTGCCCGACGATGCGCCGCCGCCGAAGCCGTAGGCGACGCGCGCGACGGGGATGATCGTATGCTCGTCGACGGTGCGCGGTTGGCCGAAGACGGCCTCCGCGCTGGCGCTGCGCCCGATCTCGCGGCCGAGCCGGGCGATGATCTCCTCGACCTCAGCCAGCGAGGGCGGTGCGGCCTCGGCGGGAGCGCTGTTGGCCGTCCCGATCGCCGGCGCGGCGTTCGGCGGCGCGGTGCGGGTCGTCGTGTCCATGGGTCGTACCTCCTTGCCTGCGGCTACACGGGTGGAGTCCTGGCGCGCGGCGCTCCCGTGCGTTGCCATGGTGAACCGCCTGCTCGCCGTCCCACCGCCGCCCGCTCCGGCCCTTCTGCCCGCGAGGGGCGACGGGGTCGGAGCGGGCGGCGGCGCGCCCGTGCTCACTCCAGCGCGCCGGTCCGCCGCCCGCCCTGGCGCAGCAGCAGATGCGTGCCCCCGGCGACCAGAAGCGCCGGCAGCAGGTAGCGGGCGTAACCGGCGTCGAAGAACCCGCTGAGATTCAGGACGAGCTCGAAGAAGGCGGCGAACCCGGCGAAGAGCACCAGGCCGCTCTCGACGAGGTGCCGTCCGCGCGCTGACGTCTCGGGCCGTCCGCACCGCTGCCCCTCGATCCAGAGCCCGGCGCCGGCGGCGGTGGGGTACACCAGCGCCCAGGTGTAGGCCCACGTCTGCCACAGACCCGTGACGTGGTCGACGAGCAGGAGCAGCCCGACGGCGGTGACGACGGCCCCGGGGACGGCCAGCCACGTCGCGTCGGCCCCGCCCGTGAGCGCGAGCAGGATGAGGCCCAGGCCGACGCCGATCGGCAGCAGCGGCCAGGCACTCCCCCAGGTCAACCACGGACCGAACGGCCAGAACGCCTGGCCGGCGAGTTGGCCGAGCAGGAGCAGCCCGCCGAGCGTGATCAGCACCACACCGCCGGCGGTGACCACGCGCCCCTGCCGGGGCGCCTTCTGTTCCGTCATCGTGTTCATCGCGCCCGCTCCGTCCCCACAAGCCCATGATCGGCGCCCGGCGTTGCGGACGCGGTCGCGGCGCGTCAACGGCGCGTCAACGGCGGGTCAATGGTCGGATTGCCGGTGACCGGATGACGCCCTCGAGCACGCTCAGGTGGGATCTTCGGCGAGCGAGAGCTGCGGCCCGTAGGGACACCGCAGGGC
>DATLLM010000581.1:0-10505 GCA_035537855.1 Chloroflexota bacterium
GGACGGGGCGGGTGAGCCGCTCGTGCTGCTGCACCCCGGCCTGGCGGACGGGCGCGTCTTCGAGGCGAATCTCTCCGGGCTCGCCGCCCGCTTCCGCGTCTACCGCCCCGCCCGGCGGGGGCCGGGGGGGCCGGCGCGGACCGGGATCACGGGGCTCGACCACGTCGCGCTGCCCGTGCAGCGCCTGGAAGCGCTGCTGGCCTTCTACGAGGCGCTGGGCTTCGACGTCCCGCCGGCGGCGGAGTGGCGGCGCTCCGAACGGCCCCGGCTGTCGATCGCCTGCGGCGACCAGAAGCTCAACCTGCACGCGCCGCAGGAGTGGCAGGACCCGGCCTTCACGCTCCGCGCCCCGGAGTCGCGCCCGGGCTGTGGCGACCTCTGCTTCGTCTGGGAGGGCGGCGTCGCGGCGCTGCTGGAGAGGCTGCGCGCCGCCGGCGCGGCGGTCGAGGCCGGTCCCGTCGAGCGGGTCGGCGGGCGCGCCGGCGGCCGGGCGCGCGGGACGAGCGTCTACACCCGCGACCCGGACGGCAACCTGCTGGAGTTCATCGCCTACGACGCCTGAGGGGGCGGCGCCGCGGCGCGGTGGTCAGGCGCAGAGCTCCGAGTCGGTGCTCCAGCGGTTGAACGGCGGCCACTCGCCGGCGGGGAGGCCGGCCAGGCGGGCGCGGGTGTCCAGCCAGAGCTGCGCCCACCGCTGCGGGTCGCGCAGGACGGCCTCCGGGTGCCGGCGGCTGCGGGCGAGGAAGGGCGGGAAGGCGGGCCTCCCGGTGGGCTGGCCGGTAGGGTTGTAGCGCAGGTCCATGCTCCAGCGGATGTCGTCGCTCTCGTTGGGGAGCGAGGCGTGCATCGTGCGCCGGTGCATCAGCAGCACGTCGCCGGGCCGCATCGGCAGCGCCAGGGGCTGCCCCGGGGCGAGGTACTCGTCGGGGATGTGCAGGCCCTTCTTGCGCGGCGTCACCAGGCAGTGGTGCGCCAGGTCCCCGGCGTGGGAGCGGGGGATGACTTCGAGGCAGCCGTTCTCGACGGTCGCCTCGGTCACCGGGAGCCAGACGGTGAGCACGTCCGACTCGTCCTGCTCGGGCAGGGCGACGCCCTGGTCCTGGTGCCAGTCGGTCGCCGCCGTGTGGGAGTTCCAGCGGTCCTCGGGGATCTCCCGCTGGGGCAGCTTGATGCGCGTGTGGTGGATGGGGTTGCAGACGATCTCCGGGCCGACGAACGGCTCGACCACGTCGAGCAGGCGTGGCGAGGTCAGCATATGGAAGACCGCCGGCCCCAGGTGGATGGGCGTCTCGAGGGTGATCCCGGCTTGCGGCAGGGCGAAGTCCACGTGGCGCTCGTAGCGCTCGCCCGTTTCGGCCAGGGCGCGCGAGAGCCGCTTGCCGAACGGCAGGTCGGCGTAGGTCGACCGCAGTCTCCCGGCGGCGTGCCACTCGCGGCACAGCCCGTCCAGGAGCTGCTCGTATTCGACGACCACCGGGCGGAGGTCCCGCTCGACGTCCAGCACGCCCTCGACCACCAGGTAGCCTTCGCGGCGCCACGTCTCCACCGCGCGGGCGTCGACCTCGCGCGCGCCGACGCGCGCCTGCTGAACCGCGCTCGCCGGACCGGACGCCGGCGCTGCCTGACTCACCACCACGGGACCGTCTCCTTCTCCGGGGCGTCCGCCGGCCCGGGCCGGCGCGGCGACTCCCTCTCCCGACTCTACCCCGGACGCCGGTGTGCCGCCACGTCCGGCGCGTCCGGCGCGTCCCGCGCCCCCGGGGCGTCCCCCGGGCGCCCCCCGGGCGCCCCCGGCCGTTGACGAGGACACGCGCGTGAGTCTGTTGCGCCTCGCGGCCCTGGCCGACGTCCACGGGAATCCCATCGCGCTCGACGCGGTGCTGGCCGACGTCGCCGCCCGGGGCGGGGCGGACGGGTTCCTGGTGCTCGGCGACCACGCCGCGCTCGGTCCCGATCCCGTCGGGGCGTTGCAGCGCCTGACCGCCCTCCCCGGCGCCCGGCTCACCCGCGGCAACACCGACCGCTACGCGGTCTCGCTCGACCGGCCCCCGCCGACGCCGGCGCAGGTGCGCGCCGACCCGGCGCTGCTGTCCGTGCTGGTGGACGTCGCCCACAGCTTCGCCTGGACGCAGGGCGTCCTCACCGGCGCCGGCTGGCTCGACCGGCTGGCCGCCCTGCCCCTCGAGACGCGCCTCACCCTGCCGGACGGGACGCGGGTGCTCGGCGTCCACGCCTCCCCCGGGCGCGACGACGGCCCGGGCGTCCGCCCCGGCCTGTCCGACGCCGACCTGCGGGCGCTGGTGGCGGGCGCCGGGGCCGACCTCGTCCTCGTCGGGCACACCCACTGGCCGGTCGACCGGACGGTGGCCGGCGTCCGCGTGGTCAACGTCGCCAGCGTCGGCAACCCCACCGTACCGGGCCTGGGCGCCGCCTACGTGCTCATCGAGGCGGACGCCGGCGGCTACCGCCTGCGCTTCCGGCGGGTGGGCTACGACGCCGCCGCGGTGCTCGCCGCCCTGCGGCGCGTGCGCCACCCGGCCGCGCCGTGGATCGCCGCCCACTACCTGGGAACCCGGCCGCCGCCGTGGTCGATGGCGTCGCCCCTGCCGGCGGCGTGGCCGGCCGCCGGGCCGGGCTGAGCGGCCGGTGGTGCGTTGACAGAACGGGCACGATTCGGGTACCCTATTGACATCGCAGGTGGCGGCGGCAGCGCCGCCGCCGTCGAGCGCCAAATCCCCGCCGGCGGGCGCCGGTGGGGAGCGGGGAACAGCAATCGCCAGGGGTGAATCCCGCCGGCCCGGTCTCCGGCGCCGCGGGTAGGGTGCCCCCTGCACCCGAACCCGTCAGCTTCCCTCGCCGGCGTCCCAAGGGGCCCGTCCGCCGCGCCGGGCCGCGCGTCCGAACGGGCTGTGTGTCTCACGGGGCCACACGCCGTCTCCCGCCAGTCGGGGACGAACCGGAGGAGGACGCCATGGGGGTGACGACCGCAGGCACGCGGCCGGCGCAGCCGGCGGGCGCGAGCGCCCGCACGATGCCGCCGCCCGCCGCCGACGCGCTGCCGCCGTACGATGAGCTGCTGGCGGCGCGCCTCGCCGGCGGCTTGCAGCGCCTGGAGTGGCTCGGGGCCTCGCTCGAGCGGCTGCTGCGCCGCCTGGTCACCCGGCCCGGGGCGTAGGCCCGCCCCGGCCAGGTCCGGCCTGGTCGGGCCCGGTCCGGCCCGTCCGGAGGAGCGGTGGCGCCCCCACCCGCGCGAGGCGGATCGGGCCAGCGGGCCGCCGGCAGGATGGCACGCTCTTTGCGCTCACCGTGGGGCAGGGCGAAAGGGAGTACGGCGTGAGCGACAAGACCGAGTACGGCGCGGAAGACGTGGTGCGCGTGCTGCAGCGGGAGCTGGGCACCCGCTACGAGGAGTCCTACGAGCACGGCAAGCGCGACATGCGCGATGCCCTGGTCAAGCACCTCCGTCTGCCCCGGGACGAGGCGGAGCGCGTCCTGGACGAGCTGGAGGAGGCGCAGACGGTCCGCTTCAAGTCCGCCGGGGAGGCGTCCTCGCTCGATACGAGCGTGCCCCGGGTGGGCCTGTTCGACGCTCCCGGTCCGGAAGGGGGCGAGCGGGCCGAGCCCAGCGCCGGCGGGCGCTACTGGGCGATCGGGGACGAAGAGGACGTCGACCTGCCGGGAGCGATCTGAGGTCTGAGGGCGCCGGGCCCGGGGTCAGGGCTCCGGTCTGGGTGCGGCCGGCGCCGCCGGCGCCCCGGCCTGGGCCGGCCCGTCCGCGAGGAAGGCGTCCAGGTCGAGCGCGAGCAGGTCGGCGATGCGCTCGACGCCGATCGCCGCTACCCGCTGCGGCGGGAACTGCTCCAGCAGCCGCGGATCGTGGGCGTAGTGCCCCTGACGGGGGAAGACGGTGCAGACCCGCTCCCCCCAGGCGGCCTTGAAGGCGGCGAGGAGGCGCACCTTGTCGTCGACGAAGACGTAGCGCCGGGCCGGGTAGCGGCGGGCGACGTCCTCCAATTCCAGCTCCTTGTGCACGTAGATCAGGACGTGCCCCCGGACCGCCCGGGACAGCCCCGAGCGTTCCACCTTGAGGGGCTGGAAGACGACGTCCCCGTCGCTGAGGATCACCGTCGGGCCCCAGCGCCGGAAGCGGGCCAGGACGTCCAGCGCCCCGGGGTAGAGGCGTTCGGCGAAGGGGTAGTCGACCAGGAACGAGGAGACCTTCAACAGGCGCGGATCGTGCGGCTGCTCCACGCGGTAGCGTTGCAGAGCGCCCAGGTAGTCGGCGTAGCCCAGCTCCGCGCGCAGTGCCTCGAAGATGGCCCAGTAACGGTCGCGCGCGGGGCGGCCGACCTCGGCCGCCAGGAATTCGCGCAGGTCCTGCTGGACGCGGTCGTTGTCCAGCAGGGTGTTGTCCACGTCCACCAGGAACACCACCGGGTGCTCCCGCTCTTTGCCGGGAGCGCCGTCCCCGGCGGCGCCGGCCGCCCGCGACCCGGGCCCCGGCGCGCCCTCGCCCTCGCTCTCGCTCTCGCTAGGAGTGGAGGAGTCCACCGGGCCGGTCGGCCCGACCGGCCGGACCGGCCCGGTGGCGAGGGCCTGGTGGTAGCGGACGATGGGCAGCGGGGTGTGGCCGGCTTTCTCGTGGGTGCGCCGCGCCGGAGCGTGGCCGGGGTCGCCGTCGTCGTCGCGCATGGGGCGAATGGTCTCGCTCACGGGCAATGCCTCCGCCGACGGAGTGCTCACGGGTACTGCCTCCGCCGACGGAGTGTAGCCCTCCGCCGGCGGCGCGCCGCGGCGGGGGAGTCCGGCGCCGGGCCCTAGGTGTTGCCGGGCCGGTCGCGGGCCAGGACGCCGGCGACGGTCGCGCACAGCTCGGCCGGGCTGGTGGGTTTGGTCAGGATGGCGGCCGTCAGGGCGCGGTAGCCCGGGGGCAGGGCGTCCGGCGCGGCGGAGACGATCACCACCGGCGCCGCGGCCGTCGCCGGGTCTCCCTTGAGGTCGGCGAGCAGCGAGGCCCCGGAGCGGAAGGGCAGTCCGAGGTCGAGCAGGATCACGTCCGGTTGCCAGCGGCGCACGAGCGCCGGTACCCCGATGGCGGACGCGCGGCACTGCACGACGAAGCCGTCGTCCTCAAGCGCCAGCGCCCACAGCGCGGCGATCCCCTCGTCGTCCTCGACCACCAGCGCCCGCCGTGCCGCCGCCATCGATTCTCCCATCGCCCCTCCGCCCGGCGCGCCCCGCCCTCACCAGATGATACGACCTTGACAAGTCAGCAGCGGGGCCCGGATCGGCGCCGCGTGCGTCGCAGGCGGGCGCGACCGGAGCCTCTACAACAGAGCGTACGGGAGCGCGGGGCGCGCCGGGCGGGGCGGACTCGCCGGGGACGGCGCCCAGGAGGCCCAGGAGGTTCGGCACCAGCCCGCCGAGGGGGAGCGGCGCCCCCCAGGGCGAGGGGCGCAGCCCCTCGCCCTGGGGGCACAATACGCGCTCGCGGCGCCGCCACCGCGGCCGGCCCGGTGGCGCTGCGCCGGGGAGGGAGCGAGCAGCGGATGCGCGACGAACGCTACGAGATCGTGCCGATCGGGTGGGTCGAGTCGGCCCTGGTCGATCCCCTCCTGGCGCCGAAGCAAGGGCCCGAGGGCGCCCCCGAAGCCTGGCTGACGTTCGCGCCGGCGGTCTGGCCGGGGCTGGGCGACCTGGAGCCCGGCGACGAGGTGCTCGTCCTGACCTGGCTGCACCTCGCCCGGCGCGACGTGCTCGCCGTGCACCCCCGGGACGACGCCCGGGCGCCGCTGCGGGGCGTCTTCAGCACCCGCTCGGCGGACCGGCCGAACCCTCTCGGACTCCACCGGGTGCGCATCCTCGCCGTCGCGGACGGGCGCCTGCGCGTGCGCCCCCTCGAAGCGGTGGACGGTACGCCCATCGTGGACCTGAAGCCGGTCATCGGCGAAGCGTAGGGGCAAGCGGTACAGGAGCGCGATCGGAAGAGGGGGCAGGCGGGAGGCACCGGAAAGCGGGCGGCCGGGAGGGCCGATTCTGCGTGGGGCAAGGCGGCAGGCACCGGAGAGCGGGCGGCCGGGAGGACGGATTTTGCGCGGGCAGGGCCGTTGGCGGGCGGTCGCTCCGCCGCGCACGGCCTCACCCACGACTCCAGCGAGCTGGCGGCCGGCGCCGCCGCCGGAGGCGACGACCGGTGTGCAACCGCTGGCCTGCCCCGGGCGACCGCAGTCGCTGCGCCCGCCGCGTCTCCCGTCCGCACCGTCTCCCCGGCGGTACCTCCCGGCGTCTTGGCGGCGGTGCCCGATGTCTACGGCCTGCCACTCCCTGCCGTCGAGAGCGCTGCCGTGCGCGGCGGAGCGAATGCCTGCCCGTGGGCCGCGCCCGCGCAAGAAGCGTGCTCCCGGCCGCCCAGTCTTCGGTACGCGCCCGCTTGGCTGGAAGTCCCTGCGTGCCTCTTCGGTACGCGCCCGCTTCGTTGCTCTGAGTGCTCCGCTCCGCTTCGCTTCGTTAGACGGGCACCCCTTCCACGATCTGGGTGTCCCCGCCGGCGGGGACGACCGAGGTGAGGCGGAATCCGGCGCCGGCGAGGAGAGCGCCGTACTCCTCCCGGGTGCGCTCCTGCCCGCCGGGGGCGACGAGCATGTTCAGGTCCGAGAGCTTCGCCGGGGCGCCCTCGTTCGGCGGGGCGAGCACGCGCTCCACGAGGAGCAGGCGTCCTTCCGGCGCGGTCGCCCGGCGGCAGGAGCGCAGGATCGCCGTCGCCGGCTCGTCCGCCCAGTCGTGGATCACCGACTTCAGCACGTAAGCGTCTGCGCCCTCGGGGACGGCGCCGAAGAAGTCCCCCCCGACCACCTCGCAGCGGGCGGCGATTCCGGCCGCGGCGAGCAGCGCCGGGGCGCCGGCGACCACGGCCGGGCGGTCGAAGAGCACGCCCCGCAGGTGCGGGTGGCGGGTCAGGATCGCGGCCAGCAGGGCGCCCTGGCCGCCGCCGACGTCGACGACGCGGCGGCGGGGCCCGAAGTCGTAGGCGCGCGCCACCCCCTCCGCGACCTGGCGGGAGAGGGAGGACATGCTGGCGTCGAAGACGGCGCCCGCCTCCGGGTGCTGGCTGCGGTACTCCCAGACGTCCATCCCGTGCAGGTCGCGGAAGGCGTTCTCCCCGCTGCGCACGCTGTGCAGCAGGTGGCCCCAGGTCTGCCAGAAGTAGGGCTGCCCGATCTGGACGGCCCACGGTCCGAGGGGCCGGGCCGCGTCCGAGCGCAGGCCCTCGCCGAGGGGAGCGAGGGCGAAGCGCCGCTCCGGCTCTTCTCTGAAGATCCCGGCGGCGGCGAGGGCCCGCAGCAGGCGGTAGAGCGCGCCCGGGTCGGCGGCGGACGCCGCTGCCAGGTCGTCGCAGGTGCGCGCTCCGCCCGCCAGGTGGTCGGCGATCCCCAGCACGGCGGCGACGTGCAGGGCCTGGGAGAGCTGGTAGCCGTTGATCAGGTCCCGGAGTGTGGCGCTGGTGTTCTGCTCCGGTTCGTGCTGCCGGCGGGCGCCGTCCATGATCTTCCCCCTCAACAACCCGGGTCCCGGGTTGCGCCGCCAGCCTAGTCGCGCTCCCGGTAGCGGTCAAGCGCGCCGCCGGGGCGCCTTGACTCCGCCGCCGGCGGGGCTACCATGCCGCGGATGACCACGCGGCGCGGCGGAGACGCTCCGCCCAGCCGGCAGGCAAGGAGGCGGCGCGGTGCGCAAGATCACCATGCTCGGGGCCGGGCTGATCGGGATGTTCTACAGC
Source organism: Chloroflexota bacterium (assembly GCA_035537855.1). GTDB lineage: Bacteria > Chloroflexota > UBA11872 > UBA12225 > UBA12225 > DATLLM01. Next base: position 7,775 of record DATLLM010000581.1, read on the forward strand.
CAGACGATCAACGGCGGTCGGGGACGTGACCGGGTGGAGGTGCTCTACTCCCGGACGGCGGCGCGGGCCGAGCGCTGCGCCGCCGAGTGGGGTGTGCCGCGGTGGACGACGGACATGGCGGCGGCGATCGACGATCCGGAGACGGACGTGGTCGTCGTCGGGCTGCCGAACCATCTGCACAAGGAGGCGGTGCTGCTCGCCGCTGCTGCCGGGAAGGCGGTGCTGTGCACCAAGCCTCTGGCCCGCACGGCGGCCGAAGCGAGAGAGATGCTGGAGGCGGTGCAGCGGGCCGGCGTCTTCGCCGGCTACCTGGAGGACCTGGTCTACACCCCCAAGGTGATGAAGGGCATCCGGGCGGCGAACGGGGGGGCGCTGGGCCGGGTGCTGTGGACGCGCTCGCGCGAGACGCACGGCGGTCCGCACAGCGCCTGGTTCTGGGACGCCGCCGAGTCCGGGGGCGGGGCGATCGTCGATCTGGGCTGCCACTGCATCGAGCTCAGCCGGGCGTTCGTGGGCAAGCAGAACCGGCCGCTCGAGGTGATGTGCTGGGCGGCGACCCAGGTGCACCCCATCGAGGCCGAAGACAGCGCCATCGGCCTGATCCGCTACGAGAGCGGGGCGGTCGGCCAGTTCGAGGTCAGCTGGTGCTTCCGGGGGGGGATGGACCTGCGCGACGAGGTCGCCGGCACCGAGGGCACGATCTGGATCAACCACTGGCTCCGCACCGGGATGGAGATGTTCACCGCGGTCGGCCAGGGGGGCTACGTCGCCGAGAAGGCCGAAGGCGAGACCGGCTGGCTCTTCCCGGTGGGCGACGAGCTGAGCGAGCTGGGCTACGTGCCCATGTTCCAGGACATGCTCAACGCCCTGGACAACGGCACCACGCCGGTGGAGACCTTCTACGACGGCTACGTGGTCAACGCGGTGATGGACGCCTGCTACCGCTCGGTGGACTCCCGGCGCTGGGAGCCGGTGGCGCTTGACCTCTGGCAGGGGGCTCCGGCGGCGGCGTCGGAGGCCACCGGACTGACCGAGTTCGACGCGGCGCACCTGCTGATCAAGGAGGAGCGCATGCCGGACGGGAAGACGAAGCTGATCCTGAAGGAGAAGGCCAGCGGGCGGGTGGTGGAGCGGGTGCGCTGAGCGCGCCCGCCCTGCCACCCGGCGCCTCGGGCCTCGCCCGAGGCGCCGTTCAGAGGGCCTTGCTCGCGCCGCCGCCGATGCCCTGCCAGAAGGCGTTGCCGATGCGGTTGGCCTCGTCCAGGGCCTCCCGGGGGGACGTCTGGCCGTTGTAGCCGGCCATGAGCGGCGGGGTCATCGACTCGGCGAACTCGGTGTAGCGGTCGGACATGGGGCGGGGCGACCCGGCGCTCTCGGTGATGAAGGGCAGCAGGGGCTTCCAGATGGGGCTATCGCCGATGGGCGAGCGGGCGTAGAGGCTCTTGCGCGACGGGGCGTTGCCGCCGGCGTTGAGGTACCAGCCGACCTGGTTCTCCGGCGTGTTCCACCACTTCATGAACTCCCAGGTGGCGTCCGGGTCCTTGCTCGCCCGGGACATGGCGCTCGACCCCGAGGTGGGGATGTGCTGCTGGTTGACGCGCTTGGGCCACAGGAAGACGCCGAAGTCCAGGTCGGGCACGTTGCGCGGGTGCAGGGGGATGTCCCAGGTGCCCTGGTCCCACATGGCGATCTTGCCGTTGGTGCGCCCGTTGGGCACGGTCACGTTGGGGGGGCGCACGCTGCGGTCCTTGGTGATCATGTCCACGAAGTAGGTATAGGTCTCGAGCCACTGCGGGGCGTTGACGGTCACCCCGGTCTTGTCCCGGTTCCAGAACTCGCCGCCCCAGCGCCGCACGTGCATCAGCAGCCAGAGCAGCAGGAACTCGCGCGTGCTGTACTCGTAGACGTCGAAGCCCCAGCGGGACTCCTCCGGCGTCGGCCCCGGCTTGGTCAGCTTGCGGGCGTACTCGCGGAACTCCTCGTAGGTGGTGGGGGGGCGGTTGGGGTCGAGCCCGGCGTCGGCGAAGCTGGCCTTGTTGTAGTAGCCGACGATGATGCTGACCTCGCGGGCGATGGCGTAGTGCTCCCCCTTGAACTTGAAGTTGTCCTGGTAGAGGGGCAGCAGGTCGGCGGCGTTGAAGTCCTTGTCCGCCTTGAAGTAGGGGTCGAGCTTCTGCATCGCCCCCTTGAGGTACATCTCGAAGACCCAGATCTCTTTGAGCCGGGCGACGTCCGGGGAGTCCCCCGCGGCGAGGGTGCTCTGGTACTTGGCGAACAGGGCGGCCTGGTCCGGCTGCGGCTCGGGCGCCACCTGCACCTTCTGCTGCGGGCCGATCTCCCGGTTGAAGCGCTCCAGCTGCTCGAGCATCCAGGGGTTGCTGCCCAGGGCCATGAAGCGCACGGAGTAGGGCGCGCTGCGCTCGCGGCGGGCGGGCTCGGCCGCGCCGCTCGGGCTGCAGGCGGCGAAGCCGGCGGCGCCGAGCGCGCCGGCGCCGCCGGCCAGGGCGCGCAGCACGGCCGCCTCCTCCTCCCCGACGTAGACGCCGTCGTAGCAGCACATCCCGCCGCAGGCGCTGAGCGCGCACCGCTCGAGGGGCCGGGCGAAGGACTCCCGGTCGACGCCGGCGCCCCGCAGCGTCTGCCCCAGGGCGGCCTCGGTCAAGGGGTAAGCGGTCAGCGACCGGCCGCTGCTCACGGGGCCTTCACCGGGTGCTCAGCGAGTCTCACCGGG
>DATLLM010000582.1:0-2265 GCA_035537855.1 Chloroflexota bacterium
GTCTACGGCCTGCTGCTGGCCCACCTGGCCATCCGCACCCTCATGTACCAGGCGGCGCTCCGCGACGGGGTGGACCCCGACCGGCTGAGCTTCACCGGGGCGCTGCGCGTTCTGCGCCGGGCCATCCCCCGCGCCCAGCGCACCCCGCCCAATCAGCTCCCCTTGTATATTGCGAGCGGACGGAGCGGCCCGGAAGCCCCCCGTCCCGTGGCAGGCAGGCGACGGGCTTCGTCGCCCCCCTTCGGCGTGACCGACGCAAAAAGACGCCCGCGCCTGCCTCCCGTGCGTGCACGGTCGATGGCCGAACGGCTGCGCCGGCCGGACCCGCTGGGCCGGGCGAGCGCCCATGGACAAGGGGACCGCACCCGGGAGGCCAGGCCGCTGCCCGGCCACGCCCAGTCCAGCGGGCTGCCGCGGCGGCCGGCGGAGGAGAGGAGGCGCGATGCTGGATCCGGCGGTCCGCTGCGTCGTGGGGATCGACGTCGCCAAGCGCAGCCACGTGGTGTGCGCGCTGGACGCCCCGACCGGCGCCGTGCGCCAGAAGGCGCTCAAGATCGAGGCGACGGCGGCGGGGTACGCCGGGCTGAGCGCCCAGCTGGCCCGCTGGGGCGCGCCGCCCGAGGTGCTCGTCGGGCTGGAGGCGACGGGGTGCCTGTGGGAGCCCCTGCACGACGCCCTCACCCGCGCCGGCTACCGGGTAGTGGTGCTCAACCCGCGCCAGACGGCGGCCTGGGCCGCCGCGTTGGGGCTGCGGGCCAAGACCGACGGCCTGGACGCCCAGACCCTGGCGCGGGGCCTGTTGGCGGGGTACGGGCGGGCCAGCGCGCTGCCCTCGGAGACCGTCCAGGCCCTGCGCGAGCTGACCCGCGCCCGGCGCGACCTCGTCCAGAGCCGCACCGCCGCCCGCCAGCGCCTGCTGGACGAGCTGGTGGTGGTCTTCCCCGAGTTGCCCGAGCACACCCCCGACCGCTGCGACCTGGCCACCCCGGCCGTGCTGCACCTGCTGGGCGCCTACGGCTCGGCCCGGGCGCTGGCCGCCGCCCCACCGGCGGAGGTGGCCGCCTTGCTGGCCGAGCACAGCGGCGGCCGCTGGGGGGCGCCCCAGGCGGCGGCGCTGCAGGCCCTGGCGGTGGGCTCCGCCGCCAGCGTCCGGGCCGTCGCCGCGCGCGGCATCGTCGTGCGCACCTTCGCCCGTCACCTGCTCGACCTGCGGCCGCGCATCGCCGAGCTGGAGGCGGCCATCGCCGAGGTGCTGCGGGACGACGAGGACGGGCGGCGCCTGCGCCAGCTCCCCGGCATCGGCCCCATCCACGCCGCCACGATCCGCGCCGAGCTGGGGGACGTGGCGCGCTTCACGACCGTCGACGAGGTGGTCGCCTACGCCGGGTTGGACCCGCGCACCCGTCAGAGCGGCCAGTTCGTCGGTCAGCAGAAGCTCTCCAAACGGGGGCCGGGGGCGCTGCGCCACGCCCTCTACCTCGCCGCGCTGGTGGCCACCCGCTACGCCCCCGAGTGGCACGCCCGCTACCAGCGGCTCCTCGACCGGGGCCGCTCCAAGAAGGAAGCCCTCACCATCCTCTCCCGGGCCCTGCTGAAGGTCATCTACCACCTCCTCCGGACGGGGACCCGCTACGACGCGGCGCGGCTCCTGCCCCTGCCCGCCTCAAGCCCCGCCGGCGGGGCTTGACAGCGGGATATGAACTCTTTTCCGGGCCCCCGCCGCGTGCTGGTGGGCCCGGACGATCGTGCTGTCGACGCTCACCTCCCAGTCCACCTCCCCGACGGCGTCGGAGTGCTGCTGGACGTGGCGCAGCAGCTTCGCCCAGGTCCCGTCCCGCTGCCAGCGCAAGAGCCGGGAGTGGCACGTCTGCCACGGCCCGTACCGCGCGGGCAGGTCCCGCCACGGCACGCCCGTGGTCAGCTTCCACAGGATGCCGTTCATCACCGTCCGGTGGTCGCGCCACTTCTCCCCGCGCTTCGGGTCCGACGGGAGCAACGGCGCGATCATCGCCCACGCCGCGTCCGTCAGCTCGTGCCTCTTGGGCATCGGCCTCCTCCCGGCCATAGCGGCCGAAAAGCCGGGGCCCGCAAGAGGCGTTCCGTCGGACACGCCCTAGGCGGGGGCTGAGCAGGAGGTCCAGACGTGACGCGGCGTCCCGCGGCGTGACCGCCGGCGGGTCGGAGTCAGGCGGGGGCATCGGCGGCGCCGGAGTCCGCCACTGCCGGGGTCACGACCACGGGCAGCGTCACGGCCGAGTCCAGGAT
>DATLLM010000583.1:0-4799 GCA_035537855.1 Chloroflexota bacterium
CGCCCGACTCGCTGCGCTCCGTCATCCCCCAGCCCTCCTCGTTCTCTCGCCGCCCCGGCGCAGCGGTACCATCCCCGCGCCCGGCGCACGGCGCCCGGCGCACCACGCCGTCCGGCGCGGCGAGAGAACGAGGAGGGCTGGGGGATGACGGAGCGCAGCGAGTCGGGCGCGTCGATCGAGATCGTGTCGGTGAACGTCGCCCGACCGGCGGTGCTGCTCGCCCGCCCTTCGGGCGACATCATCAGCGGCATCGACAAGCGTCCGGTGAGCGGGCCGACCCTGCGGCTGTCGGAGACGAACCTGGAGGGCGACGGGCAGGCGGACACCAAGGAGAGCCGCTTCGGTGGCCAGGTGCACGGCGGCCCGGACCAGGCGGTCTACGCCTTCCCGGCGGAGCACTACGCCCGCTTCGAGGCCCAGCTCGGCCGGCCGGTCGGCCCGGGGTTCGTGGGGGAGAACCTCACCGTCCGGGGGGCGACCGAGGGAGACGTGCGCATCGGCGACGTCTGGGACTGGGGGGACGCCCGGCTCCAGGTCAGCCTCCCCCGCTCGCCGTGCTACAAGCTGGGCATCCGCATGGGGCGCCAGGCGCTGCGCCGCTGGGTACGCGAGGAGGCCCTGGTGGGCTGGTACCTGCGCGTCCTTCGCCCGGGGACGGTGCCCACGTCGGGCCGCATCGTGGTGGCCGAGCGCCACCCGGCCGGCGTCACGGTCCTGGAAGCGCACCGCGCCATCGACGGCGGCGGCGTCGGCCCTGAGCACCTGCAGCACCTCGCCCCCCTGGCCGAGAAAGGGCGGCGCAAGCTCCAGGTGGGCGGGCGCGACGTCACGGGCGGCGTGCCCGAGCGCGACGCCTGACCGGCCGCGCCGGCCGCGCCGGCCGCGCCGGCCGCGCCCGCCGGCGCCCGCTCAGGCCCCGGGCAGCACGGTGTCCGTCGCCCGCCAGCAGTACCAGGCCGCGATCGAGCGGTAGGGGCGGTATCGCTCGCCGAGGGCGTCGAGGGCTTTCGGCTTCGGCGACTCCTCCAGGCCGTGGATGATCCCGTAGCCTTTGCGCACCCCGTAGTCGTCGACCGGCCACACGTCCAGCCGGCGCAGCCGGAACATCAGGAACATCTCCGCCGTCCACCGCCCGATGCCCCGCACCTCGATCAGCCGGCGCACGACCTCGTCGTCCCCCAGCTCCTCGATCCGGTCGAGGGGCACCGTCCCGTCCGTGGTCTTCGCCGCCAGGTCGGCGATCGACGCCGCTTTCGATCCGCTCAGCCCGACAGATCGCAGCTCCTCCGGCGACGCCTTGAGCACCGCGTCGGCGGTCGCCTCGCCGCCGAGCAGGGCCACCAACCGCCCGTGAATCGTCTCCGCCGCGCGACCGTTCAGCTGCTGGCTGACGATCGCCTGCACGAGCGAGCCGAACGCATCGCCCGTCCCCACCCGGGGCGCGAACGGGCCAGCCGCCGCCACGATCGCGGCGAAAGCGGGATCGACGCGCACGACGTGGGCCGTCCCCGCCGCGTAGACGGGATCGTGCTCCCCCGTCGCCGCGACCGGCCCGCTCGCGGGCCGCGATTCGGTCGTCATCTCACCTCAACCGGGTAACAGGGGCGCCCAAAGGGCCCGGGGCGCCCAAAGGGCCCGGGGCAGCGAACGAGAGAAGCCCCCCCGGCGCGACCGAGGGGGCTTCTCTCGCTACAGATCGGGGCACGGGCGGCAGGACTCGAACCTGCAACCAATGGTTTTGGAGACCACTACTCTGCCAATTGAGCTACGCCCGTCCGGGCCGGCGCACTCCGGCTCGCGCCGCACAGTATACCACCCTGGTGGGGGCGGGATCGTGGTATGCCGCGTGCAGGGTCGGTGGGCTGGCGCTCGGGGGAGCGCGGAAGGGGAGGTCGGCGAGCGCGATGAAGGCGATCGATGCGGTGAACGGGACCGGCGCCGGGCCGCTGAGCGCGACGAGCACGATCCCGCTGCGCGGCGGCGGGGCGATGCCCGTCCTCGGGATGGGGACGTGGCAGCTCCGGGGCCAGGAGTGCCGGGAGGCCGTGCGCACGGCGCTGTCCCTGGGGTACCGGCACCTGGACACGGCCGAGATGTACGGGAACGAGGCCGAGGTGGGGGCCGGGCTGCGAGACTCCGGGGTCGACCGGGATGAGGTCTTCCTGACGACGAAGGTGTGGCCGCAGCACTTCCGGTCGGCGGCGCTGCGGCGGGCGGCCGACGATTCGCTGCGCCGCCTGGAGGTGGCGTACGTCGATCTGCTGCTGCTGCACTGGCCGAGCGACGAGGTCCCGCTGGCGGAGACGGTCGGCGCGCTGAACGACGTCGCGGCGCAGGGGAAAGCGCGGGCGATCGGGGTGAGCAACTTCTCGGTCGCGCAGCTCCAGGAGGCGGTCGCCCTGTCTGCGGCGCCCGTGGTCTGCGACCAGGTGCAGATGCACGTGCTCAATCCGCAGACGACGCTGCGGCGCCGGGCGCGGGCCGAAGGGATCGCGATCACGGCCTACTCCCCGCTGGCGAAAGGGCGGCTGACCGGGCACCCGGCGCTGACCCGGATCGGGGAGCGGTACGGCAAGTCGGCGTCGCAGGTGGCGATCCGCTGGCTGCTCCAACAGGACGGGGTGAGCGCGATCCCCAAGGCGACGCGGGAGCCGAATCTGCGGGCCAATCTCGAGGTCTTCGACTTCGTCCTTGACGGGGACGATCTGGCGGCGCTGGCGGCGCTCGGCGGGGCGTAGCGCCGGCCGGACGCGCGGCAGCGGGTGCTGCCGGAAGGAGGTGCGCGGATGCCGCGGGCGATGAGCGAGGCGGAGCGGGAGGCGTTCCTGGCGGATACCCACATCGGCGTGGTGAGCGTCGCCGCCGGGGCGGGGCGGGCGCCGCTGACGACGCCGGTGTGGTACGCCTACGAGCCCGGGGGGACGATCACGTTCTTCACCGGGACGGGCGGGCGGCGGGCGCGGAAGTCCCCGCTGATCGAGCGCGAGGGGGTGGTGACGTTCCTCGTGCAGCAGGAGACGCTGCCCTACAAGTACGTCGCCGTCGAGGGTACGGTGGTGGGCACGGAGCGACCACCGGCGGCGGCGCTGCTGCTGGCGGTGGTGCGGCGCTACCTGCCTGAGGAGATGGCGCAGGGCTTCGTGCGCCAGGAGCTGGAGCGCCCGACGGGATTGAGCGGACTGGTGGCCTACCGCGTGCGCCCGGATCGCTGGCGTACGGCGGACTTCAGCCCGGAAGCGGGTTAGCGCCGGCGGGGACGGGGGAAGGACTGCCCCCACCCGGTCTCCAGGCAGAAGCCGACCAGGTCGGCGACGTGCTCGCGCTGACTCACCCCCTCGAGGACCATGTGCTCGAGGACCTCTGGCGGCACCGGCCCTTCGTCCAGCACGGCGCTGTGGCGGTCGTTGCGGGACGGCAGGGGGTCGGTGACGTAGGCGAAGTAGGCGTCGATCAGGGCGTCGCGGTCGACCTGGACGCGGAAGAAACGGGACACGCGGGGCTCCTTTCCAGAGTCATACCACCTCGGAGGAGGAGAAGGAGGCGGTGCGCCCGTAGAGCGCGTCTACGGGCGCACCGCCTCCTTGCGGCTCCTGCGCAACACCGGCTTCTTCTCTGCCTGCTTCTATTCGGCGCGGTAGCGGGCGACGGCCTCGTGGTTGAGGCGGATTCCGAGTCCCGGGGCGTCCGAGAGGTGCAGCGACCCGTCGCGGATGGGCACCGGGGAGGAGATCAGCTCGTCGATGTAGGGCACGTCGCCGAGCTGGTACTCCAGAATCATGAAGTTGGGGACGCTCAGGCAGACGTGGGCGCTGGCGATGGTGGCGACGGGACCGACCATATTGTGCGGCGCGACGGGCACGAAGTAGGTGTCCGCCAGGGCGGCGATCTTCTTCAGCTCCAGGATGCCGCCGGTGGCGGCGAGGTCGGGCATGATCACGTCCGCCGCCTGGCGCTCGAAGAGCTCGCGGAAGGCGAAGCGGGTGGCGAGGAGCTCCCCGGTGCAGATGGGGGTGGTGGTCTCGTCGGCGACCTTCGCCAGCGCCGCGAGGTTGGTCATGGGGATGGGGTCCTCGATCCACATCAGGCGGTAGGGCTCGAGGGCGTGGCCCAGGCGTACGGCTGAGGCGACGTCGAATGCGCCGTGGGCGTCGACGGCGAGGTCGACGTCCGGGCCGACGGCGTCGCGCACCGACCGCACCATGCGGGCCATGTGGGCCAGGTCCGTCGGGGAGACCTGGCGGTTGAAGCGGTCGGCCATGGGGATGGGCTCGTCGACGTCCATCTTCAGGGCGCCGAAGCCGGCGGCGACGGCCTCGACCGCTTTCTGGGCGTACTCGTCCTGGACGTAGCCGGCGCCGCGGAAGAAGCCGTCGACGTAGACGCGCACGGCGTCGCGGCAGCGGCCCCCCAGGAGGTTGTAGATGGGCTGGCCGCAGGCCTGGCCGACGATGTCCCAGAGGGCGGTCTCGACCCCGGAGAGCGCGGCCGGGTTGGCGCCCCGGCGGTAGAGCAGCTCCCAGTGCAGCTCGATCCGGAACGGGTCCTGCCCGATGAGGTAGTCGCGCAGCTGGTGCAGGCTCTCGATCACTCCGGTGGTGCGGTAGAGCAGGGCCTCGCCCAGGCCGACCAGGCCGCCGGCGGCGTCCGTCTCGATCTCGACGAAGACCATCGGGAATCGGGGCCAGTGCCGCCCCCTGACCGCGTGCACCTTGACGTCGGTGATCTTCACCGCTGTTCCCCCTCGAAGCGTCCGGCCGGTTGCGCCCCGGAACGCGCCCGCATGGTACCGGGTTCGCGCC
>DATLLM010000584.1:0-6531 GCA_035537855.1 Chloroflexota bacterium
GGCAACGGGCGGGCGGAGGGACGGGAGCAGGGGGCGCCGTACCGGGCGGCGCTGATCGGATTGGGGCGGATCGCGGACACCATCGACGACGAGCAGGTCGGCTCCGGCTGGCTCTACCCCTTCAGCCACATGGGGAGCTACGCCGAGGTGCCGCAGGTGCGGGTGGTCGGCGCGGCCGACCTCTACGCCGAGCAGCGGGCCACCTTCGGGGGGCGCTGGGGCATCGCCGCCGAGCACCTCTACGAGGACTACCACGACCTGCTGGAGCGGGAGCGGCCGGAGATCGTCAGCGTCTGCACCTCGGCCGCGCCGCGGGCGAAGATCGTGCTGGAGATCGCCCGGATGGTGGAAGCGGGCCGTACGGGGGTGAAGGCCATCTGGGCGGAGAAGCCCCTGGCCATCTCGCTGGCCGACGCGGACGCCATGCTGGACGCCTGCCGGCGGGCGGGGATCATCCTGGTCACCAACGCCATGCGGGCCTCGGACGTCTACTACCGCCGGGCGCGGGCGCTGATCGACGCCGGCGAGCTGGGGCGCATGCTGCAGGTGACCGGCTACGGGGCGGGCAACCTGTCCCACATGGGCGTGCACCTGATCGGGGCGATGATCGTGCTCGCCGGGGGCGAGGCTCCGGACGGACCGCGGGTGTCCTGGGTGGTCGGCGAGGCGGAGAGCGACGAGAAGGCCGCGGGCGACGACGACCTGCGCGGCAACGGCTACCTGGCCTTCGAGAACGGCGTGCGTGGCTTCTTCCGCATGCTGCCCAGCGGGGCGTCCACCTGGAACATCGACGCCATCGGGGAGACGGGCACCATCTCCCTGCGCAACGCCAACGAGGGCTACGAGGTCGAGCTGTGGCGCACCGCCCCGGCCGTCAGCGGGGCGGCGGCGACGCCGGTGCGCCACATCTTCCCCCGCCCGCAGAAGCTGTGGAGCGCCGGGGTCGGGCAGGTGAAGGACATCATCGCCTGCATCGAGACGGGCAAGACGCCCAACTGCTCGGGGGAGACCGGGCGGCACCTGCTGGAGATCGCCATCGCGGTGCGGGAATCGCACCGCCGGGGCAACGCCCGGGTCGACCTGCCCCTGGCGGACCGCAGCCTGGCCATCCGCTCCGCCGAGACGCTCTCAGGGGATACGCCGAACGCCCTGCGCGCCGGGCGCAGCGAACGGCGGCGGGAGGGCGTGCTGGCCGGCATCGCCCGCTCCGAGGGGATCGGGACCCGCAGTGTGGCCGGCGACGCGACAGGAGTCAGGACATGACCACGGGGACGGTGAGGGAGACGGCGAGGGGGACGGTGAGGCGGGCGGGCGGCAGCCGGCGGTGGCTGGCGGGCCGGGCCGTCTGGCTCGCGGCGCTCGGTCCGGCGGCGCTCGCCGCCGCCTGCGCCAGCCCGGGCCAGAGCGAGGGCGGCGCGCCCAAGACGCTCGACCTCAAAGGGGTGACGCTGGAGCACTGGATCGCGAATGCGCTGACGCACCCGGAGGGCATGGCCAAAGAGAAAGTGATGCAGACCTTCAGCGCCCAAAGCGGTCTGGGCGTTACGGTCACCTCTTCCGGGAGCAACGGTCCGGACAAGATCATCGCCGCGCTGACCGCCGGCACCCCGCCGGACCTGGTGGACGGCTTCCACTTCAACATGTCGTCGCTCTTTCGGCAGGGCGCGACGCTCGACGTCGACGCCGAGCTCAAGGGCAACGCGGACTGGAAGAAGCTCCGCCCGGGGCTCTACCAGGAGATCGCCAACGGCTTCACCTGGCAAGGCAAGCTGTTCGCCGTCCCCCTCTACAGCAGCTTCTTCAGCATGTACTGCCAGCCCGAGCACTTGAAGCGGGCCGGCCTGGCCTCGCCTCCCCCCAAGACGTGGACGTGGGAGCAGTTCACGGATTTCGCCAAGCGGGCCGGCCGCCCGCCGGACATCTGGGGGTATGAGGACCAGTGGTCCTACTCGCGCACCGGGATGATGGTGCTCAACAACGGCCACCGGATGCTCAGCCAGGACGGCACCAAGTTCTCGTACAACTCCCCCGAGGCGATCGAGGCGGTGGAGTACCAGATGGGCCTGGTGCGGCAGGGCATCATGCCGGCCACGCCGGAGGCCTACCCCAACGGCAAGTACGAGGAGCTGATGCCCCTCGGCAAGGTCGTGTTCGAGTTCGCCGTCGCGGCCCGCGTGCCGGCCTACCGCCAGCAGGGTGTCCAGTTCGGCACCTGCCACTTCCCGCTCGGACCGAAGAACACGGCGAAGAAGAACGTCACCCACGGCGAGTGCTACGGCATGGCCGTCTTCAAGAATAAGGACGCCCTGAAGCAGCAGGCCGCGCTCCAGGCGGCGGTGTGGGGTGCGCGCCCGGACTCGGGCTTCACCTTCGCCAAGACCGGGGGGACGCCCCCGGCGTACCGGCACGCCGTGGAGTCGCCCGAGCTGCAGGCGGCGTTCAAGGGCGACGCCGACGTGTGGCCGTTCTACGAGCTGCTGCCGAACTTCATCCCCATGCCCAACTTCCCCGGCTTCGTCGACGTGCGCTCCATGGGCGACAGGGCGGTCAACGACATCTGGCTGCAGAAGACGCCCGTGCGCGAGGGGCTGAACGAGTACACCCGACTGGCACAGATGAGGCTGGACGAAGCCCTGAAGTGATGCGCGCGCCCCCAGGGAGAAGCGCTCCCTGGGGGCTGCGCCCCCGGAATCCCCGTCTCAGGGGACGGAGCGGGGGTCCTCGCCGGCGGGCACGACGTCCGAGGTGTGGATCAGCCAGTCCGTGAGGCGCCGCTCGAGGCCGCTCTGGACGGCAGCGTAGGCGGGCTGCCCGTAGACGTTGTGCAGCTCGCGCGGGTCGGCCGCGAGGTCGTAGAGCTCGCTCACCCCGAGCGGGCGGCGCACCAGCTTGTGCGTCGTCGTGCGCATGGCGACGCAGCGGCAGACGCTCTCCGGGTGGTCCTGCTGCAGGCGCCCCTTGGGGTAGTAGATGTGGCTGGCGTCCCGGAAGAGGGCGCCGCTCGCGGCGCGGCCCTCGAAGGCGTGGGGCTCGTGGGGGTCGTAGCCCCCTTCCGAGAACGCGGCCCGCTGCGGGTCGCCGGGAGCGCCCAGCAGCTGGGGCGTCAGGCTGCGGGCGAAGTGGGTGTGGCCCACGGGGATGTCCGCCAGATCGAGGGCCGTGGCCATGACGTCGAAGAGCTCGACCGGCTCGGAGACGCTGTGCCCGCGGGCGAACCCGCTGCCGGGGACGCGAGCGATCAGGGGGACGCGCGTCAGCACGTCGTCGAGGCCGCTCGGCCACTTCTCCACCAGGCCGTAGTCGCCGGCCCAGTCGCCGTGGTCGGCGAAGAAGAAGACGGCCGTGTCGGCGGCGTGGCCGCTGGCGTCGAGGGCGTCGAGGAGCACGCCCAGCAGGGCGTCGGTGACGCCGATCATCCCCAGGTAGACGGCCTGCAGGCGGCGGAAGAAGGCGTCGTCCAGCCGGTCGAGGCGGCGCGTCTCGCGGATCAGGCGGTGGAAGTCCGGCTTTCCCGGCAGGTCCGGCGGCCGCAGGGCGGGCAGGGCGTCCGGATCGATGCGGCTGTGATACGGCTCCGGGGCGTGGTACGGGCAGTGGGGGAAGCTGAGGGGGAGGTAGATGACGAAGGGCCGGTCCGGGCGGGAGCGCAGCAGCTCGACGGCGCCGTCTACCTGGCGGAAGTCGCCGACCGACTCGATCCCGCCGGGGAGCGGGTCGAACAGGAAGGTGTAGTAGCGGGAGTCGTCCATGGGGTACGGGGGGACGCCGTGCCCCCCGCCGGGGACGGCGCGGGTGGAGCGATCTCCGAGGCGGTAGTCGCTGACGCTGAGCGGGAAGCTCTCCGGGGCCAGCAGGTCGTTCTTGCCGCCCCAGTAGACGTCGTAGCCGGCCTCTTTGAAGGCGCGCAGCAGATTCGGCTCGTCCGGGCGGAGCATGTGCCAGAGGGTGCGGTGGCCCCGGACGTGGGGGTACCAGCCGGTGGTGAAGCTGCAACGGGAGGGGGTGCAGACGGTGTGCTGCACGTGGCACTGGTCGAAGCGCGTGCCGCCGGCGGCGAGGCGGTCGATGTGGGGACTGCGGACGAGGTCGTTGCCGTAGCAGCCGACGCTCTCGGCGCGCAGCTCGTCCGGGATGAAGAAGACGAAGTTCATCGCGACGGGGCTCAGTATAATGGCCGCCTTCGAGCGGGCCCGGGGCGCCGGCCGCCGGCGGGGGCCCGCGCGAGAGGAGGGGCGAGCGTGCGACTGGGGGCGGTTTCGCGGGCCCTGACGGTTGACCGCACGGCCGAGGCGGAGTCGCCTGAGGCGCTCTTCGCCGAGGCGGCGCGTCTCGGACTGGCCGAGTTCGAGCTGCCGACGCGGGGCTGGAACGAGCCGGGCAGCGATCTCGTGCCCCGGGTGCAGGCGCTCCAGGCGCAGCACGGCATCGCCGTCTCCCTCAACTGGGGCGACCGGCTGATCGCCCACGGCGCGGGGCAGCCGACGGAGGGCTTCGCCGCGTTCGTCGACGGCGTGTGCCGCCCGCTGGGGGTCCGGGTGGTGGGCACGGTCAGCCCGGCGCACGGCGGGCGGTGGCGCAAGGACGTCCCCCTGGCGGAGCAGCAGGAGCGCCTCGGGGCGGCCCTCGCCCGGCTGGCCCCGGTGGCGGCGGACGGGGGCGTGACCCTGGCGGTGGAGAACCACGCCGACTACCGCGGCCACGAGCTGGCCGCCGTGCTGGAGCGGGTCGACCATCCGGGCGTGGGGGCCAAGCTGGACACCGGCAACGCGTTCGCCGCCGTCGAGGACCCGGCGGCGGCCGCCCGGGCCCTGGCCCCGTTCGCCGTCGCCACCCACCTGAAGGACGTGCGGGTGGAGGCCGAGCCGTGGGGGCGCCGGTCCGAAGTGGTCGAGAGCGCGCTCGTGCCCGGGGGCCTGCTGGTGATGCTCGAAGTCGGCCTGGGCGAGGGGCACGTGGACTTCGGCGCCGTGCTCGCCATCCTCGCCGCGCAGGGGCCGCTGGGCAACGACCTGGTGCTGACCATCGAGGAGACGCCGCGGACGATCACCGGCAGCGTCGCCTACGCCCGGGAGCACTTCGCGCCGTACGTTGAGGGATAGCTCGATGACCACCGCGCCGCACGCGCCGGGGACGCCGTACCGGGTTGGCCTGCTCGGTCTGGGGGGCATCTCGCGGGCCCACCTGCGAGGCTACGAGGCGCCGGAGCAGGCGGGGCGGATCAGCGTCGTCGCCGGCGCGGACGTGAGCGCGGACGCCCGCGAGCGTTTCGCGCAGGAGACCGGGGTCGAGCGCGTCTACGCCGACTTCCGGGAGCTGCTGGAGCGGGAGCGCCCGGACATCGTCTCCGTCTGCACCTGGCCGCCGCTGCACCCGGAGATGGTGGAAGCGGCCTGCGTCGCCGGGGTGAAGGGCATCGTCTGCGAGAAGCCGATGGCCGTCGACCTGGCCGGCTGCGACCGGATGCTCGCCGCCGCCGAGCGCGCCGGCACGCTACTCGTCGTCGGCCACCAGCGCCGGCTGCAAGCCAAGTTCGTGCGCGCCCGGGCCCTGATCGAGGAGGGGGCCATCGGCGAGCCGGAGCTCCTCTGCGGCATCGCCGGCGGCGACCTGCTGACGGACGGGACGCACACCGTCGACGCCCTGCGCTTCTTCGCCGGCGACGCCGAGGTGGCCTGGGTGATGGGCAGCGTCGACCCGCGCCCGCGGGAGGTCCGCGAGGCGATGGTGGGGCGCGTCGGGTACCGGGCGGCGACCCCCGGGGAGCGCTTCACCACCCGCTACGGCCACGCCGTGGAATCCGCGGCCCTGGCGACCCTGTGCTTCGCGGACGGGGTGCGCGCCTCGCTCGAGCTGGGCGCCTGCGCCCGCCCGGGGTACCAGCGCTTCATCCTCTACGGCACCGAGGGCACGATCCGGGTCAGCGGCGACCGCCCGGCGGAGGACGAGCCGCTGCTGCGCGTCTGGCGCAAGGGAGGCGCCGGGGGCGAGGTGATCGAGGGGGTGGGCGAGAGCAACGGCTTCGCCCGGGAGATCACCCTGCTGCTGGATGCCCTCGAGGGTGGGCCGCCCCACCCCCTGGATGGGCGGGCGGCGCGCAAGACCGAGGAGGTGCTGATGGCCGTCTTCGAGTCGGCCCGCCGGCCGGGGCGGGTTGAGCTGCCGCTGCGGCTGAGTCACTCGCCGCTCGAGGAGCTGCTCGACCGCCAGGGCGCGTAGCGCACGCCACCGCCGCGCGCTCCTCCGCTTCCGGGCCCCCGACGGCGCGGAACACGGCCACGTCCCCGATTAGGCTCCCGGCGCATCTCGGTGCATACTGCGGTTGATGCTGATCCCGGCGGGAGGTCGACCCTCCGCCGGAGAAGGGAGCACGGCGAGATGGGCGGAACTGGCGAGCGGGGGACGGGGAGCGGGAGCACCCGGCGGCGGACGATCGGCGGCGCCGGCGCGCTCGCCGGGGCGGCGGCGCTCGGCGCCTGCGGGGTGAGCGCGCCGGCGTCCGGGGGGACGGCCGGGCAGGGCGCCGTCTGCTCC
>DATLLM010000585.1:0-2270 GCA_035537855.1 Chloroflexota bacterium
TCCCCGACCCCTTCTTTCCCGATTCGTCCCCCGACGCTAACCGAAACGAGCGACGCGCCCCACGGCGCACCGGACGCGCGAGCGCGGCGAGGTCACACCGGCGCACTCTGCGGCGGGCGCAGGGGGGTGGCGGGGCGCCCGGCGGACGGTGCTCCTCGCCGGCGGAGCCGGCGCCGTGCTCGCCGCGGCGTGCGGCACCGGGCAGACGACGCCGGTTCCGGCGACGGGCGAGCGCAAGCCGGTGACGATCACCTACATGAGCCTGGGCGACGCCGCGAGCGACCGGGTGGCGCAGGAGCGGGCCCTGTTCGACAACTACCAGCGGGAGGCGGCCGGGGCCACGATCAACCTGGAGGCCACCGGCTCGGCGAACTGGGGCGCGCTCAAAGAGAAGTTCATCATCCGCGCCACCGGCGGCGACGCCGCCGATCTGGTGATGAACAACTGGGGCACCTGGTCGGACATGTCCGAAGGGGGCATGCTGACCGAGCTGACGCCGCTGCTGAAGCGGGACAAGATCGGGTTCGACCTCTACCTGCCCAGCGCGATCGAGTCGCACACCGCGGACGGCAAGCTGTGGGGCATGCCGGTGAGCATGTCCGTCGACGCCATCGCCTACAACCTCGATCTGCTCGAGTCGGCCGGGCTGAAGCCGCCCCCGGTCGATCCGACCGACAAGACCTGGACGATGGACAGGTTTCTGGAGTACGCCCAGAAGCTGACCCGCCCCGGCGAGCAGTACGGCTTCGGCGGCGCCTACAGCGGCTTCGCGACCGTCGGCGTCGCCGACGGCACCTTCTTCGGGAGGCTGGCCTGGGACGACAAGCAGCGCAAGTGCCTGATGGACAGCGCGGAGTTCCGCACCGGGCTGCAGTACTGGAACGACCTCCCGCTGCGGTACCACGTCCAGCCGGACGCCCAGGAGCAGACCGCCCTGCGGGGGGGCCTGGCGGGCAACATCTTCCTCACCGGCAAGATCGGGATGCAGGGCACGCTGTCCCCGTTCCCGAAGTCGCAGACCCCGTTCAGGTGGGCGCTGGCCACGCTGCCGTACTCGGGCAGCGGGCCCAACGTGTCCAGCCGCATGTGGGCCACCGCGCTGCACGTGGGCCGCACGCCGCGCACGGACGCGGCCTGGGAGTTCCTGCGCTGGACGACGAAGCCGGAGAACGGGGGGCAGTTCCCCTACACCGCCGGCCACGCCGTCTCGCCCCTGGTCAAGGGCGGCTCGGACATCGCCCAGAAGCGGATGCAGCAGGACGCCGGGATCGATCCGAAAGCCTTCCTCCTGCAAGCGCAGACCTCCCCCGTCTCCGGCGGTGGCCTGCTCAAGTACGCCAGCTGGGGCAAGGCGGTGGAGGAGCTGACGCCGCGCTACGCCGACTTCCGGGCCAACAAGCTGGGGACGACCGACTACGCCCGGGCCGCGACCGAGGTGTTCGATCGCTTGATGGGCGCTCGCAAGTAGCTCCCGGCGGCGGCCCTGAACCGGCGAGCGCGGAAGTGCGGAGTGGCCCGAGGCGTGCCCGACCTACACCCGGTCGACCGGCCACTGGAAGAAGTCGAGCGGGAGCGGCCGGGGGCCCAGCTCCGGCCGCCGCTCCGGGCCCAGCAGGAGCTTGGTCAGGTCCGCCTCGTCCAGGACGACGCTCGCCCGCTCGCCGCGGTGCCGCACCCGCCACCGGGCCCCGCCGCCGGCGGCCGCCGGCTCCGCCCGGAGGTCGAGGTCCGGCTGCGGCCCGAACGCCGCCAGCAACCCCGCCGGGTCGAGCAGCCGGGCCATGCCGATGTAGCCCGTCGAGACCGGGATCCCCAGCGCCAGGAGCAGCGACGAAACCCCCTGCGCCGTCTCGGCCCGCGTCGCCGGGGCGAACAGCGTGAGCTCAGCCGAACGCCCGGGGGGATCGCCGTCGTCGCTCCGCTCTCGGGGGGCCAGCACCTGGTGGCGCACCAGCCCGGCGACGTCGGCGGCGTCTCCCGCGTGCTCGACCAGGCGCTCATCGCTTCCGGCGACGTAGGCCACCGGCTCTCCCCGGCGGATCCCCACCAGCACCCGCGGCGCCCGCCGCTCGAGCAGCGTCTCGGTCAGTTCGGGCGTGCGCCGGGCGGCGGGGAGCCGGGCGTTGTGCAGGCGGCAGATGGCATCACGGTGCGCCCGCCAGTCCGGCGCGACTTCGAGGCCGGCAGCCGCTGGCAGCCACCCCGCGCTGCGTCGGTCGAGCGTGAACGCGCGCATCCGCCCCGCCCGCTCCCACCCCAGCGCCCGGTAG
>DATLLM010000586.1:0-8364 GCA_035537855.1 Chloroflexota bacterium
CGTTCGCCCCGTTCGCCCCGTTCGGAGCGGCCGGCGGGCCCGAGCCGGCACCCGGTGCGACCAGCGCGGGCGGGCGCGGCTCGGCGCGGGCGGCCGTCTGGCGGCGCTCCCGGGCGGCGACGTACTCCGCCCAGGCCCCGGTCAGGGTGGTCAGCGTGCCGTTGGCCACCTCCCAGACGTGGGTGGCCAGGGCGTCGATCAGGTAGCGATCGTGGGAGACGAAGACGATCGTCCCGGGGAAGCCGCTGAGCACCTCCTCGAGCGCCCCCCGGGAGTTGATGTCCAGGTGATTCGTCGGCTCGTCCAGCACGAGCAGGTTGGCGTTGCTCATGGCCATCCGGGCCAGGGCCAGCCGGCTGCGCTCGCCGCCGCTGAGGCTGCCGACGGACTTGAAGGCGTCGTCCGCGGAGAAGAGGAAGCGGCCCAGGTAGGTGCGCGCCGCCTCCTCGCCGAGGGGCTGGACGGACTGGATCTCCTGCAACACGGTGCGCCGCGGGTCGAGCTGCTCGTGGGCCTGGGCGTAGTAGGCCAGCTGCACGCCGTAGCCGAGGTAGACCCGGCCGGCGGCCGGCTCCGTCTCCCCGGTGAGGACGCGCAGGAAGGTGGTCTTGCCCGCCCCGTTGGGGCCCACGATGGCCACCCGGTCGCCGCGGTGCACCTCGACGTCCGGGGTGCGGAACAGGACGTGCCCGTCCGGCACGGTGCGCCCCCGCGGGGCGGCGTAGACCACCGGCTGTCCCGGGGAGAGGCGCTGCGCCGGCGGCGGGGGCAGCCCGGGGGCGACGGCGAGTCCTTCGGTCGCCACCACCGTGTCTCCCGAGCGCAGGGTGGACTGAATCTGCAGGCGCACGCCGGCCTGCTCCTTGGGCCGGGCGACGCGCTCCAGGCGGTCGAGCTGCTTCTGGCGCCCGCGCGCCTGCCGCGCCCGCTGGCCGGCCTTGTAGCGCCGGATGAAGGCCTCCGTGCGCTCGATGTGCTCCTGCTGGGCGGCGAACTCCCGCTGCTGCCGGGCGAGTCGCTCCGCTTTCTGGTCGGCGAAGCGGGAGTAGTTGCCGGCGTAGCACTCCAGCCGGCCGTCTTCCAGGTCCCAGGTCTCGGTCGCCACCCGGTCGAGGAAGTAGCGGTCGTGGGAGACGACGACCACCGCCTGGCGGGTCTGGGCCAGATACCCCTCCAGCCACTCCGTGGCCGCCAGATCGAGGTGGTTCGTCGGCTCGTCGAGCAGCAGCAGGTCGAACTCGGAGAGCAGCAGCCGGGCCAGGGCGACGCGTGTGCGCTGGCCGCCGCTGAAGGACTCCAGCACCTGCGGCAGCCGCTCCTCGCCGATCCCCAGTCCGGCGAGCACCTCCCGCATCCGGCTGTCGTAGCTGTAGCCGCCGTTGAACTCGAAGTCGTGCAGCAGCTGGGCGTGGCGCTCGAGCAGCGCCTCGTGCGCGCCCTCGGCCCCGGTGGCGCCGAGGGCCGCCTCAACCGACCGCAGCTCCGATTCGAGGGCGAAGAGGTGCCCGAACGCGCCGAGCATGTACTCGCTCAGGGTCTGCTCGGGCGGAAAGCGCACCTCCTGCGGCAGGTAGCCGATGCGGAGCCCGCGCCCCAGGGTCAGCGTCCCCCGGTCGGGCCGCTCCTGGCCGGCGATGATCCGCAGCAGGCTGGTCTTGCCGCTGCCGTTGGCGCCGACGAGGGCGATCCGGTCGCGCTCCTGAATCTCGAACGTGACCCCGGCGAAGATCTCTTCGGCGCCGTAGTTCCTCGCCAGGCCGGCGCCGGTCACAACTGGCATACGCTAGAGTCTACCCGGGACGGCCCTCGCCACCTACCCCCGAAACCGGCCGGTGTCCCCACCGGGCGGCCGGGAGGCCCGTCGACCGGCCGCCGCGCTGCGTAAGGCGATGCCTGAGCTCCCCGAAGTCGAGACCATCCGCGCCGACCTCGCCGCGCTGCTGCCCGGCCGGCGCTTCACCGGCGCCGAGGTGCTCTGGCCCGGTACGATCGACCGCCCGCCGGCGGACGAGCTGGACGCGGTCTTGCGCGGCCACACCATCCTGGGCCTCGACCGACGGGGCAAGTACCTGATCCTGCACCTGGACGGCGCCGCCGCGCTGGTGGTGCACCTGCGGATGACCGGGCGCCTGCGCTGGCGCGAGGCCGGCGCCCCCCGCGAGAAGCACGCCCGGGTGGTGCTGCTCCTCGACGACGGCCACGAGCTGCACTTCGACGACCAGCGCAAGTTCGGCCGGATGTACTTCGTGCCGGACGAGGGGGGGCTGGCCGAGGTGCTCGCCCGGGTCGGGCCGGAGCCGCTGGTCGAGGCCTTCACCCGCCCGGCGCTGAAGCGGATGCTGGCCGGGCGGCGCTCGATGCTGAAGCCCCTCCTGCTCGATCAGGGCTTCCTCGCCGGCCTGGGCAACATCTACGTCGACGAGGCCCTGTGGCGCGCCCGGCTGCACCCCCTGCGGCGCAGCGACAGCCTCACCCCGGCGGAGATCGACCGGCTGCACGAGGGGATCGTGGCCGCCCTGCGCCAGGGGATCGCCAACCGGGGCACGACCCTGTCGGACTACCAGGACCTGGCCGGGGCGAGGGGCACGAACCAGGAGTCGTTGTTCGTCTTCCGGCGGGAGGGGCAGCCCTGCCCGCGCTGCGGCACGCCCATCGAGCGACTCAGGATCGGCGGGCGGGCGACCCACGTGTGCCCGCACTGTCAGCGCGCTCCAGGTGAGCCATCTCGTACCAGTTCTGCCCGACCTTCATCTCCACCTTGATGGGGACGATCAGCCGCATCGCCCCCTCCATGCAGCGCTCGACCAGCGGGGCGAGCCGGTCCAGCTCGGCGCGCGGCGCCTCGAAGACGAGCTCGTCGTGCACCTGGAGCAGCATCCGGGCTCGCAGCCCGGCCGCGGCGATCGCGCCGTCGATGGCGATCATGGCCAGCTTGATCAGGTCCGCCTGGGCGCCCTGGATGGGCATGTTGATCGCCATCCGCTCGCCGGCGGCGCGGACGGCCCCGTTGGCCGAGCGCAGCTCCGGGATGTAGCGCCGGCGCCCGAGCGGCGTCTGGACGTAGCCCCGCTCGCGCGCCCGCTTCAGCGTCTCGTGGATGTAGGTGTTGATCCCGGCGTACTTCTCGAGGTAGGAGCGGATGAAGGGGGCCGCCTCGCTGCGCGCGATGCCGACGCGCTGGGAGAGGCCGAAGTCGCTGATCCCGTAGAGGACGGCGAAGTTGGTCGTCTTGGCCAGCCGGCGCTGCTCGTCCGTGACGGCGTCCAGGGGCACGTTGAAGACGGTGGCGGCCGTGGCGGCGTGGACGTCCTCGTCGCGCTCGAAGGCCTCGATCAGCAGCGGGTCGCGCGTGATGTGGGCGGCGATGCGCAGCTCGATCTGGGCGTAGTCGGCGGCGAAGAGCACCGTATCCCGGCCCTCGGCGACGAAGGCGCGGCGGATTCCCCGGCCGAGCTCGGTGCGCACGGGGATGTTCTGCAGGTTGGGCGAATCGCTGGAGAGGCGCCCCGTGGCGGCGACGGCCTGGTTGAAGGTGGTGTGGACGCGCCCGGTGCGGGGGTTGATCAGGGCGGGCAGGGCGTCGACGTAGGTGGACTTGAGCTTGGTCAGCTGGCGGTACTGCAGGACGTGCTCGATCGCCGGGTGCGTCCCGACCAGCTCGTCGAGCACGGTGGCGTCGGTGGAGTAGCCGGTCTTGGTGCGCCGGGTGAGGGGCAGGTGCAGCTCCTCCACCAGCACCTTGCCCAGCTGCTGCGGGGAGTTGATGGTGAACTGGTGGCCGACGTCGTTGTAGACGGCCAGCTCCGACTCGCGAATCTGGTCGCCCAGCTCGCGGGCCATGTCCGCCAGGATGCGCTCGTCCACTTTGATCCCCGCCCGCTCCATGCCGGACAGGATGGGGATGAGGGGCAGCTCGACCTCCCGGAACAGTCCGAGCTGCTCGCGCTCCTCCAGGTCCTGGCCCAGCGAGGCCGCCAGCTCCAGGATCAGGCGGGCCTCGCCGGCCGCCTCGGCGGCCACGGCCGCCGGCGGCACGTCGAGCAGGGTGCCGCCCTTGGGGGCGAGGGCGGCGACGCCGGGCACCTCCCGCCCCAGCTGCTTGAAGGCCAGGTCCTTGACCGAGCTGGCCCGGTTCGCCGGGTTGAGCAGGTAGCCGGCGAGCATGGTGTCGAACGCCACCCCGGCGAGGGCCACCCCGCGCTCGCCGAGCACCGTGTAGAGCACCTTGGCGTTGTGGGCGATCTTCTCGACGGCGCTCTCCAAGAGCGGCCGCAGCGCGTCCAGGACGCCGGCCTCGTCCATCCCTTCGGCCGGCGAATCGCTGCGGTCGACGGGGACGTACCAGGCCCGGCCGTCGTTGAGCGCCAGGACGAAGCCGACCAGGTCGTGATCGACCACCGTGCGCGTGACCACCACCGGATGCAGGGCGACGCCCGCCGCGTCCCGGACGGCAAGCACGGCGGCGGCGAGGTCCGGCGCCGTGGCCGCGATCGCCACCGGCGCCGACCCGGCGCCGGCCGCCGCCGCCGGCGCGGACCCGGCCCCGGCCGGGTCGGCGCCCGCGGCCGGGGGCAGCTTGTCCACCAGGGTGCGGAACTCCAACTCCTGGAACAGGGCCAGCACCCGGGCGCGGTCGTAGCTGGCCAGGCGGCAGGCCTCCAGGTCGAGCACCACCGGCGCCTCGCGGTCGATGGTGGCCAGGGTCTTGTTGGCGCGCACCAGGCCCTCGTGCGCGGCCAGCTTGTCCCGCCACCGGGCGGGCGCCTCGTCCAGTCGGGCGTAGAGGCCCTCGACCGTGCCGAAGTCCGCCAGCAAGCGCGCGGCCGTCTTCTCGCCGATCCCGGGCACGCCCTTGATGTTGTCCGAGGTGTCCCCGGCCAGTGCCTTGAGGTCCGGCACCTGGGCCGGCTCGAGGCCGTAGCGCTCGCGGACGCCGCCGGCGTCGTAGAGCACGGTCTCCGACGTGCGGCCCCGGGGGGCCAGGACGCGGACGTGCTCGTCCACCAGCTGCAGGGTGTCCATGTCCCCGGTGAGGATGATCGTCTCCGCCCCGGCGGCGGTCGCCTGCCGGGCGAGGCAGCCGAGCACGTCGTCCGCCTCGAAGCCATCGTGCTCGTAGATGGGCATGTCGAAGGCCCGCACCACCTGCCGCACGCGCTGGAACTGGGGCCGCAGGTCGTCCGCCATGCGCGGGCGGGTGGCCTTGTAGTCGGCCGAGGCGAGGTGGCGGAAGGTGGGCGTCGAGAGGTCGAAGGTGACGGCGCAGAACTCCGGCCGCAGCTCGCCGAGCGCTTTCAGGAGCATCGAGGCGAAGCCGTAGACGGCGTTCGTCGGCTCCCCGCGCGACGTCATGAAGGTGGGCGGGATGGCGTGGAAGGCGCGGTAGACGAGGGCGTGGCCGTCGACGAGGACGAGCGTTCCGGCGCTCATGCGACAATCGTACCCGAGGCGAGGCGGGAGCGATGGTCAACCTGGCGGTCGTCGGCACCGGGGCGTGGGGCGTCACGCTGGCCCTGCAGGCCGTGCGCGCCGGCGGCGGCGCGCTGCTGCTGGCCCGAACCGAGGCGGAGGCCAGCGCTTTGCGGGCGGAGGGCGCCTCGCCCCGCCTCCCCGGGGTCGGCCTGCCCCCGGGACTCGCGGTCAGCGCCGATCCGGCGGCGCTGCGGGAGCAGGGGGCGGTGGTCTTCGCCGTCCCCTCCCAGACGATGGGCGCCAACGTCGCCGCCGTCGCCGGCTTCCTGGCCCCCCAGGCGATCGTGGTCAGCGCGAGCAAGGGGCTGGAGATCGGCAGCGCGCGCCGGATGAGCGAGGTGATCGCGGCGTCGCTCGGGGCGCCGCCGGCCGGCGCCGGCGGCGGCGGGCGGCGCATCGCCGCCCTCTCCGGCCCGAATCTGGCCCAGGAGGTGGCCACGGGCAAAGCGGCGTCGACGGTGGTGGCCTGCGCGGACGAGGCGGCCGCGCGGGCGGTGCAGGCGGCGCTGATGACCGCCCGGTTCCGCGTCTACACCAGCCAGGACGTAGTCGGCGTCGAGCTGGGCGGGGCGCTGAAGAACATCATCGCCCTCGGGGCGGGCATGGCGGACGGGCTGGAATCGGGCGACAACGGCAAGGCCGCCCTGATGACCCGCGGGCTGGCCGAGATCGCCCGGCTGGGGAAGGCCGCCGGGGCCGAGCCGCTGACCTTCTCCGGGCTGGCCGGCCTGGGCGATCTGCTGGCGACCTGCATGAGCCCCCTGAGCCGGAACCGCACCCTGGGGGAGCGCCTGGCCCGGGGCGTCTCGCTGGACGCGGCCCGGGCCGGATCGCACCAGGTGGCCGAGGGGGTGACCACCACCGTGGCCGCGCTGCAGCTGGCCCGCCGCTACGATGTAGAGATGCCGATCACGGCCCTGATGCACCGCGTGCTCTTCGAGGGCCTCTCGCCCCAGGAGGCGGGCCAGGCCTTGATGCAGCGCGACCCGAAACGCGAGCTGGAGGGATTCGCCTAGACCGCCGCCGGCGGCGCGGGCGTCTGCGGAATCGCCCATGGACCAGGCCACACTCGTCGACGATCCCGTGCTCGGCGCGCGCCTCCAGACGTTGAGCGCGGCCTTCGGCGCCGCCGGCCGGCGCCTGCTGCTGGTCGGCGGTCCGGTGCGCGACCGCCTGCTCGGCCGGCCGGTGCACGACTACGACCTGACCACGGACGCCGCGCCGGAGGAGATCAAGCGCCTCGCCCGGGCGGCGCGACCGGACGCCGTCTACGACGTGGGCGCCCGCTTCGGGACGATCGGGCTCGTCTTCCGGGAGGGGGCAGACGGGCAGCGGGCGGTGGAGATCACCACCTTCCGCAGCGAGCAGTACCCGGACGGAACGCGCAAGCCGGTGGTGGCCTTCGGCACCTCACTCGAAGAGGACCTCGCCCGGCGGGACTTCACCATCAACGCCATCGCCCAGGAGCTGAGCGGCGGCGGCCTGATCGACCCCTACGGCGGCGAGGCGGACCTCGACGCGGGGACGATCCGCGCCGTGGGCGATCCGGAGGCCCGCTTCCGCGAGGACCCCCTGCGGCTGCTGCGAGCGGTGCGCTTCGCCGCCCAGCTGGGCTTCACCATCGAGCCCCGGACGCTCGCGGCGATCGACGCCCAGGCCGGCTCCCTCGAGCGCATCAGCAAGGAGCGCATCGCCGAGGAGCTGACCCGAATCCTGGTCTCGCCGCGCCCCTCGCTCGGACTGCGCCTGGCCACGGACCACGGCCTGATGGCCCACGCCATCCCCGAGGTGCTGCCGATGCGGGGGGTCAGCCAGCGCCCCATGCACCACAAGGACGTCTTCGAGCACACCATGGGGGTGGTGGAGAACATCCCCGCCGAGCCCGTCCTGCGCTGGGCGGCGCTGCTGCACGACATCGGCAAGCCGCGCACCAAGTCCGTGCACGAGGGCCAGGTCCACTTCTTCGGCCACGAGGACGTCGGCGAGCGGATGGCGCGGCAGATCCTGCGCCGCCTGCACGCCGACGGGCGGCTGATCGAGCGGGTGGCCACGCTGGTGCGGATGCACCTGCGGGTCAACTCCTACGAGAGCGACTGGACGGACTCGGCCGTGCGCCGGCTGATGCGCGAGGCCGGGGACGAGCTGACCGACCTGATCCACCTCTCCCGGGCGGACGTCACCAGCTACCGCCAGGAGCGCGTCCTGGCGGCGACCATGCGCGCCGACGCGTTCGAGCGGCGCTGCCAGGAGCTGCTGGCGATCGAGGACGTGGCCAGGCTGCACAGCCCGCTGGACGGCGACGACCTGATGGCGCTCTTCGACAAGGGGCCGGGGCCGTGGATCCGGCCGGTCAAGGAGTACCTCCTCGACCTCGTGCTGGAGGGGCAGCTCGACCAGGACGACCGCGAGACGGCGACCGAGCTGGCCCGCCGCTTCGCCGCCGACCATAGTCTCCTGTAATCCAGGCGCGGGAAGAGGCAGATGGAGAGCCGCCGCTCGTAGAGCGCGCTGTTGCGCGGGCGCAGGCAGAGGGAGAGCCGCCGCCCGAGGAGTACAAGGGGGACGGTTTTGCGCGGGTACGGCCCGCAGGGGGCGGCCGCCAGGGGGCCGCGATGGCTCGCATTCGACGACCGCGCGTCCGGACCCGCACCGCCCGCTGCCTGTAGGCCCCGCTCGTACCTCGCCCACGTCCCGGCGGTCCGAGCGCCCGGGCAGCACCCCCGGGCCGCACGCTTTCCACCGGTGGGTGACCAGGCGCCCGGGCAGGGCCGCAGGGCCATACCTCGCCCACGCCTTCGCCGGCGTGGACGGCGTCGCACGCGGCCCCCTGGCGGCCGCCCCCTGCGGGCCGTACCCGCGCAAAACCGTCCCCCTTGTACTCCTCGGGCGGCG
>DATLLM010000587.1:0-6547 GCA_035537855.1 Chloroflexota bacterium
TCAACTGTTCTTCACGTGGGCGTCGAAGAAGGCCACCGACCGCCCCAGGGCCACTCCCAGGTTGCGGGCGATGTTGTGGTCGTCCCCGGGGTAGATGAAGGTCTCGACCGACCCGCCCGCCTCCCGAATCTGCTGATCCAGCGCCTGCGTCATGCGCAGCGGGACGCTGCTGTCCGCCGTGCCGTGGTGCAGCTGCACCGGGGCGGTCAGGTCCTTGAGGTAGGTGTTGGCCGAGACGGCGGCCCAGGGCCCGGGGTTCTCCTCCGGCGTCCCGAAGTCCCGGAGCATGCGGTTGCGCCAGCTCTGCTGAGCGCTGGGGGTCGTTCCCGGAGGGGGACCGGCCGCCGGGTTGCGGTTGCCCCAGTTGAACAGCATGTCCGGGTAGGAGCCGACGACGCCGGCCCAGATCACCCCCGCCTTGATCGTGTCCGTCGCCACCAGCGCCCGGAGGGTGATGTAGCCCCCCATGGAGTGCCCCCACATGCCCACCCGCTGGGGGTCGGCCTCGGGGTGCCGGCGCACGGACGCCAGGGCGTTCATCACGTCCACCACGTAATCCGGGGAGCCGTACGCCCCGCCGGCGGGCCCTTCCGAGGCGGCGTGCCCCCGGTAGTCCGGCATGAACACGAGGTAGCCGTTGCGGGCGAAGGCGTCGACGTAGGCGATGTAGTAGCTCGTCGCCTTGTACTGCTGGGGCGGGATGAAGCCGTGATTGAAGACGACCACCGGCCAGCCGGACGGGGGGCGCTGCCCGCGGGGGACCGTCATCAGGGCCTGGATCTTGAGCCCCTCGGAGCGGTAGCTGACCATCTGCCGGCTGTAGTTGCTCCCCGCCGGCAGCACCTGATCGACGGTGATCTCGCTCCCCGGGTAGTCGCCCCCCCGCAGGGTGGCGATGGAGAGGGGGTGCGGCGTCGCCGTGGGCGCGGCCGTGGGCGCCGGCACGGCGGTGGCGGTGGGCGCGGCCGTCGGCGGGGCCACGGCCGGGGCGGGGGCCTGGGCCTGGGTCACTTGGGTTACCTGGGGCAGTACCGCCTGCTGCTGGCCGGACGGGCCGGCAACGCCCTGGCGCTGGGCGGGCGGTTGAGCGCCCAGCTCGCAGCCGGCGAGGGCCACGCCCAGCGCCAGCAGGGCGAGCGGGGCGACACGCGCGGTCAGCAGCGCCACGATCCGTCTACGCATACCCTCGCCACCTCCCGCGCCGGTGGCGCGGCTGCGCTTGCGGGCAGAATGCCCCGGCCGTTGCCCGTTGCCCCCCGCCCCGTGGCCCGCCGCGCCGTGGCTGCGCTCGCATCCGGGTGTGCGCTCACGACGCGCCGCCGTGCGGAGACCTATCATACTTGCCGATGACAGACGGGTCGCGCCAGTCCAGCCAGTCCGGCGCTCGCCCCTCCGAGGCGGAGGTGGCGGAGCGCCTGCGGGGAATCGTCGCCGGATTCAGCGGGCGCTGCGGCTTCTACGCCCGGGACCTGCGGAGCGGGCGGACGGTGGAGCACGCCGCCGGCGAGGTGTTCCCCACGGCGAGCTTGATCAAGGTGGCCATCCTGGTGGAGCTGGAGCGCCAGGTGCTCGCCGGCGACCTGACCATGTCCCAGGAGCTGGAGCTGCGCGACGCCGACCGCGTCGGCGGCAGCTCCCTGCTGCGCCACATGTCCGCCGGCATCCGGCTCCCCGTCCGGGACTGGGCCTTCCTGATGATGACCGTCTCGGACAACACCGCGACCAACGTGCTGATCGACCTGGTGGGACTGGACGCCGTCAACGCCACCATGGTCCGGGAGGGATTCCCGGCGGTGCGCCTCAACCACAAGATCGACTTCGAGCACCTCTGGCAGGACGCCGGCCACCTGGGCGTCGGCTCGCCGCGGGCCTTCGCCGAGCTGATGGCCGCGATCCTGGAGCAGCGGCTGCTGACGCCCGCCGCGTGCGAGGACATGCTGCGCTTGATGGACGGCGTCGGGGCCGGGGAGCGTCTGGCCCGCTACATCCCCTACAACCCCTACGCCGCCCAGATGCGGGAGCAGGGC
Source organism: Chloroflexota bacterium (assembly GCA_035537855.1). Taxonomy (GTDB): domain Bacteria; phylum Chloroflexota; class UBA11872; order UBA12225; family UBA12225; genus DATLLM01. The sequence continues at coordinate 2,028 of DATLLM010000587.1, forward strand.
GCCACCGCGGCCGAGAGCGGCCCCCTGCTGCGCTTCGCCGGCAAGACGGGGAGTCTCACCGGCGTGCGCACCCACGCCGGCGTGCTGTGGAGCGAGGAGGTGCCCGTGCGCCTGGCCCTCTGCGGCATGGCCGCCGATTCGACGGACCGCACCTGGACGGTGGACGCGGACGGCAGCATCGCCCTGGCCCGCTTCGGGCGCCTGGCCTACGACGCCCTCGGCGGACAGGCGACGCCCTGAGGCGCGGCCCCCGACCGGGCGGCGGGCGGCTCACGCCGGACGGCGGGCGGCACCGTCGAGGGTAGACTGGGCGCATGGACATCGCCTGTAGCTCGATCACCTGGGGGCCGCTGCGCCGCGCCGGCGACGGGCCGTACGCCGGCCTCGTCGGGCTGGAGCGCATCCTGGACGAGATCCGCGCCGGCGGGTACAGCCACGCCGTGGCCAGCATCGTCGGGCGGCGCGCGGCCCCCGGCGGGGCGGCGGCGGACGCCGGCCCCCTGGCCACGCCCCAGGGACAGCTCGACCTGCTCGCCCGGCACGAGCTGCGCGCCGCGCCCGGCTCGATCGGCGGGCTGCCCCTTGGCGACCCGGAGCAGATCGAGGCCTGCGTCGAGAGCGCCAGCGCGGCCGCGCGCTACACCCGCGGCCTCGGACTGGACGCCCTCTACCTGATGCCGGAATCGGCCCCCTCGCGGCGCGAGTCGCCGGGCCACTACCCCAGCGGCGCCCGCCCGGACGCGATGCCCCCGGAGCGCGTCGCCGCCACCTGCGCCGCCCTCGACCGGATGGGCGCGGCCTGCCGCACGGAGGGGGTCTGGCTCTGCCTCCACAACCACGCCGGGATGTTCTGGGAGACCGGGGCGGAGTTCGAGGAGGTCATCGCCGGCACCGACCCGGCCCGGGTCGCCCTCGGTCCGGACGTGGGCCACATGGTCTGGGGCGGCACCGACCCCGCCCCCTGGTTCCGGCGCCACATGGCCCGGGTGCGCTCGATCCACATCAAGGACGTGGACGCGACCGTGCTGCGCCGCGTGCGCGAGGAGCGGTTGAGCTACGGCGCGGCCTCGGACGCCGGGATCTGGACCGAGATCGGCAGCGGCGCCGTGGACTGGCCGGCCCTGTTCGCCATCTGGCGGCAGGCCGGCTACGGCGGCGCCGTGGTCGTGGAGAGCGACCGCACCCGGCTCCCGACGCCGGCGGAGAGCGTCGCCCGCAGCCGGGCCTACCTGCGGGACAGCCTGGGCGCCTGAGCGCCGGAGGCCGCCCCCCGGCCCCTCGGACCGCCCATCGGGCGGCCGCTCAGACCGCCGGGGCGGGCGCCGCCGCCCGGTCCTGGCGGGGGAAGAGGCGAGTCCCCAGGCTGAGCCAGCCGACGCTGCCGTCCGGCCGGCGCAGGAACTGGATCGTCGCCGCCGGCTCCCCGCTCTGCGCCGTCACCAGGGCCACGTCCGGGGCCACGAGCGTTGCCCGGGCGTCGGGCGGCAGCGCCTGCTGATCGAGAGGCTGCACCTGGCCCGGTACCCGGAGCACGTCCACGTGCAGGGCCAGGTCCTCGCCGTCCGGGCGGATGTCGATGCCCACGTTCGGCGTCGCGTAGCGCCCGCCGAAGGCCGCCAGCGCTCCGGGCGGCAGAGCCAGCCGCGGCACAACGGCTCCGCCCGCCGCCGTGGCCCCGGCGGCGGCGGCGCCACCGCCGACGCCGAAGTACTGGCGCAGGGCCTCGGCGAAGGCCAGCGGCCCGGCCAGAGCCCCGCCCGGCTGGGCGTTGGCGAAGACCACCAGGGCGAACCCGGCGTCCGGGGCGATCCAGAACTCGGTGTGCTGCCCGAACGTGTCGCCCCCGTGGTAGAGCAGGCGCAGGCCCCCCGTCTGCAGCACGAACCAGCTCATGCCCATCGTCAGCGGCCCCTGGCCGGGCACGCCGATCTGGGGCGTCTGCATCAGCCGCAGCGTCTCCGCCGGCAGCAGGCGGCGCCCGCCGGCGGTGCCGTCGCCCATGTGGAAGCGGGCGTAGCGGAGCTGCTCGCCGGTCGTCGACCACAGCCCCCCGGCGGGGTCGACGCTGCGCGGCAGGAAGAGGGGATCGACCGGGGCCGGCTCGGCCCCGGCGGCGGCCGCGGCCGGGGTCACCGAGTAGCCGGTGGCGTGCGGCCGGCGCAGCACCGTCTCCGGCCGGAACGTGCTCCGCGGCAGGTCGAGCGGGTCGAGCACCAGGTCGGCCAGGGCGGCCCGGTAGGGGCGCCCGGTGAGCACCTCGATCACCCGGCCGAGGAGCACGAAGCCGGCGTTGTTGTAGCTGAAGAATCCGCCCAGCGGGGCGATCTGCTCCAGGGTGGGCAGCACGTAGCGGGTGTAGATCGCCAGCGCGTCGTCGCCGGTGCCGGTGTTGGAGAAGTAGTCCCCCCACCAGCCGCCGGTGTGGGTCAGCAGGTGGCGCACGGTCACCGCCCGGGCGACGGCGTCGTCGGCCAGGCGCAGCTCCGGCAGGTAGGTGCGCACGGGGGCGTCGAGGCTCAGCCGCCCGGCGTCCAGCAGGCGCATGGCGGCCGTCGCGGTGTAGGTCTTGTTCAGCGAGCCGATCTGGAACAGGGTCTCGGCCGTCACCGGCACGGCGCCCTCGGTGCTGGCGTAGCCGAACGTGGCGTGCTCCTCCCGGCCGTCGGCCAGGATCCCCAGCGCCGCCCCCGGCACGTTCAGCGCGCTCATCGCTTCCGTCAGGCTCTGGGCCACGGCGCGGAAGCGCGGCGAGGCGTCCGGCGCCAGACCGCTCGGCACGCCTTCGCCACCCCCGGGAGGGGCAGCGCCGGCGGTGGCGGCGGTGGTGGCGGCGACCGGGACTGCGGTGGCGGCCGCCAGGGCGGCGCTCCACCGGATCAGGCGGCGGCGGGAGAGAGTCATCGGGGGGCCGAATCTGGCATCATGCGTGCCAGCATCGACCGCGCGGCGGATCGCGCCGGCCCCGGCGCCGGCGCCCCGGCGGCGCCCGCCCCGGGGCCGCGGGCCGCGGATCAGGTGGGGAGGAGGGCCGGCCTTGAGCGAATCGCCGCTTCGCGCCGTCGTCGTGGGGGCCGGTTTCGCCGGGGAAGGGCACACCCTCGCCCTGCGCTACGCCGGGGTGGACGTGGTCGCCATCTGCTCGCGCACGCCGGCGGTGGTGCAGGCGGTGGCCGCCCGGCTGGGGGTCCCCGAGGCGTCGACGGACTGGGCGGAGACCCTGCAGCGGGTGCGGCCGGAGATCGTGGCCGTCGCCACGCCCGGCTCGCTGCGCGCCCCGCTGATCGAGGCGGCGGCCGCCCTCGGGGCCCACATCTACTGCGACAAGCCCCTGGCCCCGGACGCCCCCGAGGCCGAGCGCCTCTACCGCCTGGTCGCGGCCAGCGGGGTGAAGCACGCCCTGGCCGCGACGCACCGCTACGACCCCAGCGTGCAGTGGCTGGCCGAGCTGCTGCGGGCGGGGACCGTCGGCGAGCTGCTGGAGGTGGAGGGCACCTTCCGGCGCCGCATCGACCCCCTCACCCCCTGGGGCTGGTACGACCAGCTGGCCAGCGGCGGCGGCTTGATGCACAACGCCTTCCCCCACTGGCTGGGCATCTTGATGACCACCACCGGGGGCGAGCTGCGCCGGGTGATGGGCGAGGCCCGGGTGCTGCGCCACCGCGCCCCGGTGGTGCCGGAGATCCACGACTTCCGCGAGCGCGGCGCGCGCGCGCCGGCGGCCGCCGAGGCCGAGGCCCTGGAGTGGCGGGCGTGCGACGCGGACAACGCCTTCTCCGCCCTGCTGCGCTTCGCCCCGCCGGGGGCGGATGGCCCACCGGGGCGGGAGGTGCAGGTCACCCTCGTGGCCAGCGGCGCCCGGGCCACCTGGCCGCCGAACGGCTGGCGCTTCCACGGGGAGAGCGGCTCGCTGCTGGCGGACGGCCACTTCGGGTACGAGGTGACCCTGAAGCGCAGCGCGGACGGCCCGGCCGAGCCTTTGCCGGTCCCCCAGCGCCTGCTGGACGACCTCCCGGCCGTGGGCACCGAGTTCCAGAACAAGTGGGCGGCGCTGGCCCGGGACTTCGTCGCCGACATCCGGGGGCGCCCCTTCCGGCCGTACCTCACCTTCCGGGACGGTTGGCGCTTCGAGTGCACCGTCGATACCATCCGCGCGGGCGCCGGCTGGCTCGTCCTGCCGGAGTGACGCGCGCCTGGCCGCCGCCGGGACGGGCGCGGGCTCAGGTTGGAGGCCCGCCGACCACCGGACGACCACCGGACGACCACCGGACGATCACCGAACGACCACCGGACGACCAACACAGAGGGGGTACAGCTCAGTGCGACCGACCGAACGCTGGCGCTCAACCGATCTGCCCTGGCGGCTGATGACCGCCACCAGCCTCGCCGGCCTGCTGGCCGGCAACATGCTCCTGGCCGCGCCGGGCGTGGCCGCGCAGGGGGCGCAGCCCGCCTGCACCACCGTCGCCGGCGGCTTAACCGCGCCGCGCTTCGTCGCCGTCGCCGACGACGGCACGGTCTAC
>DATLLM010000588.1:0-4894 GCA_035537855.1 Chloroflexota bacterium
CATCCGAAGAGCCCGATTCTGCGCGGGCGCGGCCCGCAGCGGGCCGCCGCCAGGGGGCCGCGATGCCCCGCGCTCGACGCCAGCGAGGGCCGGGCCGCCGCCCGCTGCCGGACGGCGCCGCCCGCACCTCACCCACGTCCCGGCGGTCCGTGCGCCCGGGCGAGGACCGGCGGCCGCACCTCACCCACGCCTACCTGGCCGTGGACGGGGCGGCCTCGCGGCCCCCTGGCGGCCGCCTCCAACGGACGAGCACGCGCCGAATCGGGTTCTTTGGCGGCCGCCTCCAGCGGACGAGCACGCGCAGAATCGGGCGCTTCGGGCTCCTCTGGCGCCTCCGGCGCCTCCGGCTACCGCCTCACCCGCTGCGCGTGCTTCGGCTACCGCCTCACCCGCTCCCGCCGGCTCTAATTCTCCTTGTCCCCGTTCAGGGCTCGAACACCACCATGGCGTGCCCCGTCAGAGCGGGCAGGACGACGCTCGCGCTGCGTCCGTCCCACTCGAAGGGCAGGGGCGTCTCTCCCGGCGCCTCGTAGGCGCGGGCGGGGCGGAACCCGGGCATCACCCGCAGGGGGACGTCCCGCAGGGTGACCACGTCCTCGATCACGTCGATCTGCGGCGTGCGCCGCTCGATGGGGTAGTAGAGGCAATGGACGACGATGCGGTCGCCGGCCTCCGGCTGGCGCAGAACGGTCACCCGCGCCGAGGTGGGCAGTCCGGCGGTCACCAGGTGCTGCGGCAGTAGCAGGTCGATGGCGTTGCGCACGAGGGTGCGGTAGACCCGGTTGCCGTTGCGGCGGTAGGCCCGGCAGAGGGGGAAGGCCAGGTAGACCAGGTTGCCGCTGCGGATCGCCGCCGGTGGGGCATCGGGAGGGAGGGGCGCATCCGGAGACGCCGCCGCTGGCGTCTGGACGTGCGAGCTGAAGTGCAGGTGGTCGCGGTTGAAGTACGGCGGCACCACCCGCGCCAGCACCTCGACGGCGCTCGCCCCGGGGGCCGGCTCGACCGACCAGCCGCGCTCGTAGAGCACGTGGTCCATCGGCTCGACGTCCGGCGCCAGGGGCCCGTCCGGGTCGACGCGCACGAAGGGGGTGTTCCACGGGGACGGACCGGCGCTGCGCAGCCCCAGCTCGCGCAGGGCGAAGGCGGCCCCCGCCTGGTCCAGGCCCGACTCCCCGGTGAGCACGACGCGCCCGCCCTGGGCGAGGAAGTCGCGCAGCTTCTGGGCCAGCGGCGGCCCGACGCGGACGCAGTCCGGGAGCAGCAGCAGGGCGTAGTCGCTCAGCTCCGAGTCCCCGTCCAGAAAGTGGAAGGTGCGCCCGCTCTCCAGCAGGATGCGCATCGCCCCTTCGTCCGACTCGCGCCCCAGCCGGCGGTCGACGCCGGGCTGCCCGGTCGCCAGCAGCACCCCGATCTCGGCGACGGACTGGGCGCCGCGGCACCAGGGCTCCTTGGCCTCGACCGCGGCGAAGACCTCCCCGATCCGCTCGTAGGCCGGGGCCTCCAGGCGCCCCCTGGGGTGTAGCTGGTCGCCGACGGAGCACTTCGCCCCGCTGGCCAGCATGGAGTAGCACTCGTAGTCGAGCGCGGCCCCGTTCTTCAGGCCGCCGAAATCCGCCCAGGACTTGTGGAAGCGGGCGGTCATCCCCATCAGGTCCTTGCCCAGGGGCTGGAAGTAGCGGGAGAAGTACGGGTAGTGGTCGTAGCCCCAGGCGCCGGACGGGAGGCTCTCGATCTCCACGTGGGTGTAGTAAGGCATCTCCGGGCGTGAGCCCCGCTGCGGGTCGTAGTCCAGGCGCAGGCGGCTGTTGTAGAAGACGCTCGTATCCGGGCGGATGTGGTGCACCAGGGTGGTCATGCGGCGCATGAAGTCGCGGGCGATGGCCAGGCTCTGGCGCTGCAGCGCCGCCTCGTCGGCGGGGTCGGCGCCGCCGGCGGCGAGGCGCCGGCGGCAGGCGTCGCAGACGCAGCCCGGGGCGGTCTGCATGATGATGTCGAAGAAGATGCCGTCCACGTCGTAGCGGCGCAGCACCTCCTCGGTCTGCGCCGCGAGGTAATCGACGTAGCTCGTGTTCAGGCACAGCCAGCGCCAGCCGTAGACGTCGAGCGGCCCCCGCCCCACCTCCCGTCCCTGGCGGTCGATCTGGAGCCACTCCTGGTGGGTCGCCGCCGCGTGCTCGTCCCAGACGGCGGAGAGGTAGGCGGGCACGCGGATTCCCGCCCGGTGGCAGGCCTCAACCTGCTCCCCGAGCAGGTCGCGCCGCAGGCCGGGATGGCGCACGCCGACGTCGGTTGGGTAGTAGCTGAAGCCGTGGTGGCACTTGGCGAAGCAGGTGATCGAGTTGACCCGCGCGGCCTGCAGGGTGGCCACGAACGCCTGCGGGTCGAAGTCCTCCCCCACCCCCGGGATCTCCCCGCTGGTGTGGAAGTCCAGATGCACCTGGCGAAAGGCGAGCTCTTCCATCAGGTCGCCATCTTACACGCAGCCCGGACGCCCCTCCCGTAGAATCCGGTATGACCGACCTGCTGCCCGAGGACCGCGACTTCGTCGTCCGGCTGCGCCGCGACCTGCACCGCCACCCCGAGCTGGCGTTCGAGGAGCACCGCACCGCGGAGCGCGTCGCCGCCCTGCTCGGCGAATCGGGGCTCGAGGTGCGCACCGGCCTGGCCGGCACGGGCGTGCTGGGCGTCCTGCGCGGGGAGGGGGCAGGGGACGCAGCGGCCGGGCGCACGCTCCTGATCCGGGCGGACATGGACGCCCTGCCGGTCGACGAGGCGCCCGGGCGGGAGTACGGCTCGCTCGTCCCGGGGGTGATGCACGCCTGCGGCCACGACGGCCACACCGCGATGGCGGTCGCGGCCGCCCGGGTGCTCGCCCGGCGCCGGGCGAGTCTGCCGGGGAACGTCGTCTTCGCCTTTCAACCGGCCGAGGAGACCACCGGGGGCGCCGCCCTGATGATCCAGGAGGGCGCCCTGCTCGACCCCAGAGTGGACGCGGCCGTCGGCTTCCACCTGGCCAACACCCTCCCCGTCGGCCAGCTCGCCGCCCAGCCGGGGCCGATCACGGCGGCGACCGACGGCTTCGTGCTGACGATCACCGGCAAAGGGGGCCACGCCGCCCGGCCGCACCTCTCGGTCGACCCGGTGGCGATCAGCTTCCAGATCGGGAGCGCCCTGCAAACCCTGATGACCCGGGAGCGCTCCCCCGCACAGCCGGCCGTGCTGACCGTCGGGGCCATCCACGGCGGCACGGCCGGCAACGTCATCGCGGACAGCGTCGAGCTGCGCGGGACGCTGCGCACCTACGACCCCCGGCTGCGCACCCACCTCAAGCTCCGGGTGGAGGAGATGGTCGCCGGAATCGCCGGGGCGATGCGCGCCGGCGCCGCCCTCCGCTGGGACGAGGGCTACCCGCCGACCGTCAACGATCCCCGCATCACCGCCTTGATGCAGCGCGCCATCGCCGGCGCCGTCGGGACGGAGAACCTGGTCGAGCACGAGCCCAGCCTGGGCGGGGACGATATGGCCTACTTCCTCGCCGCCGTGCCCGGCTGCTACGTCCGCCTGGGCAGCGCCAATCCGGCCCGCGGCCTGGACGGCCCGGCGCACTCGGCGCGCTTCGACTTCGACGAGGACGCCCTCGCCATCGGCGTGGACGTGCTCGTGCGCGCCTCGCTCGACTTCCTGGCCACGCCCCCGGCCTGAGGGGCGCCGCGGGCGCCCCCGGGCGCCCCTCAGACCGGGGCAGCGGCCCCGGTCAGCTCGCGGTAGAAGGCGTGCAGCGTCGCCAGGGAGCGGGTGCTCAGGCCGATCTCGTCCAGCTCGACGCCCATCGGCTCCGCCAGGCGCTCCAGGGTGGCCCGGGCGACGGGCAGGAAGTCGCCCCCGTCCTGGACGCCGGCGATCACGCTGCGCATCGCCTCCTCGATCGCTTTCGCCGCGCCCCCGCTCTCTTCGAGGTAGACGCGCGCCGCCTCACCCTTGCGCACCGGATCGCGCCCCGACTCCGGGCTCAGCCCGCAGAACGAGTGGCCGAGGCACAGGGCGCTGAACGGCACCTCCGCCAGGCGGGCGATCGTTTCCCGGTAGGCCCGCGAGTCGTCGAAGATCAGGGGCAGCTGCCCGGGGCGTGAGCCGAGCCCCTGCACCCCGTCGCCGGTGAACAGGGCCCCGCTGCCCCCCTCCGCCCCTTCCAGCAGGTAGCTGGTCGAGCCGTACGAGTGGCCGGGCGTGTGGATCGCCCGCAGGGCGACGCCGCCGCCGAGACCGTAGCTGCCGCCGTCCTGCACGGCCACGTCCACCGGCGTCGGCGTCCCCACCGAGCGGCGCAGGGTGGCCGTCATCAGCTCCAGGCTGGAGTCGTCGCCGAGGATGCGCATGGGGTAGGTGACGTAGCCCCCGACGTGCCGCTCCACGTCCCCCAGGAGGTGCGAGTCCTCGTGGTGGGCGTACGTGCGCGCCCGGGTGGCGATCGCCCGCACGTCCTCGTTGCCGCCCATGTGGTCCCAGTGCCCGTGGGTGTTGAACAGGTGGCGCACCCCGGCCAGCTCGAACCCGGCGGCGGCGAGCGCCGGGGCGATGACCCCGGCGGCCGAGCCCTTCACCCCGGCGTCGATCAAGGCCGGCTCGGGCGCGTCGACGTAGTAGACGTGGACGATCCCGCCGTCGCCGAAGGGGCAGGGGATGCGGTAGACGCGGGGCAGCTCCGGCGCGGCGAGGGGACCAACCGCAGGCTGAGTCGTCATCGCCGCAGGATACCACCGGGCTCGGGACCATCCTCCTCCTGGACGTCCCCATCCGCACCTGAATGTTCTAGGCGGAGATCGGCGGCCGCCGAAGAGCACGAGGGGGACCGGGCTGCGCACGGGAGCGCCCGCTGACCGGCAGCCGCCAGGGG
>DATLLM010000589.1:0-5721 GCA_035537855.1 Chloroflexota bacterium
ACGTAGAGACGACGGGTGGAAGTGGTCGTGGCGTGGCCGTTCGACCGCGCCTGCCACCGGGTGCCGCCCGACGCAGATCGCGGACGAGGGCGTCGATCAGCTCCTCCGTGACGTGCTCCATGACGTAGATGTGCGAATACGCTCGTGCCTCGCCTCCCACGAGCAGCCGCTCATTGGAGAGGGAGTACTTGCGCACGATGTCCTCACTCGGCCTGCGGAACCGTACCGTCAACGCCAGCGGCGACCGCTCCACCCAGAGGTCCTCCGGTCGCTCGCGCTGCAGCCGCTGCAGCTGCTCGTGCGCGTAGGCCGCACGCGCTCCCAGGGTCACCGCCTTGTCGATCTGCCGGTCGAACGGGTGGGTCGCCAGGTAGTGCCACAAGACGACCGCCGAGAGGCCGTTGCGTGAGCCGGCGAACGTGCTGTCGCGCGCCCCGATGTAGACGGGATCGTCGGGGGGGCGGAGCTGCAGCTTCGTCCTGGTCATGTAGATCCCGCAGGGCCAGGGGGCGCCGATCCACTTGTGCCCGCTCATGGCGATCGAGCTGACCTGCGGCAGCCGGAAGTCGAACGGGGGCCCGCACGCCGGCACCCGGCCGGCCGCGCGGGCCAGCTCCAGGAACGGCATGTGCGCCGCCCCCAGCGCGCCGTCCACGTGCACCCAGAAGCCGGCGCGGACGTCCTCATCGCCGGCCGGCCGGCCGCTGTACGGATCGGTCTCCTCGTAGCGCACCCGGCGGCTGACCAGGCCGTAGCGCTCGAAGACCGGCGCCAGGGCCTCGCAGGCCCGCGCGACGTCATCGTAGGCGCCCTTGAAGGTCGTGCCGTAGTTGAGGCAGACCAGGATCGGATAGCCCTCGGCGGCGAAGAACTCGACGAGCTTCACGAGCGCCTCGACGTCGGTCTCACCGCTCTCGGCCGACGGCACCTCAGACGGCCACGGCCGGCCCGCGTGGAGGGGGTTGTGGGCGTCGCCGTACTTCTGCCGGGCGACACTGTGGAACGTCTGGATCCCGAGGACGAGGGCGTCCTTGATGATCGAGTAGTGCGTGTCCCTGGAGTAGAAGAGCACCGGGGTGTAGGCGTTCGGGCTGTCCGCCACCGGCCGCGGCGAGCGATAGATGAGGCGCGATCGGTCGTGCTCGTCGAAGTCCTCGCGGAGGGCCTTGCCGGAGAGGTAGTCCCGCGCATTCCACAGGGCGTACAGGTTGCCCTCGGTGCTACCCATCGAGGTGATGTAGCCCCAGTACGACTCCGGGTCGGCGTCGTCGTGCGGCCAGGGCGCGTTCCACAGGGCGGCGTAGTAGTCGAGCACGGCCCGTTCCAGCCACTTCGAGTTCATCGTGAAGTTTCCCTGCTGGAACGGATCACCGACGTTATTCACATGGAAGTCAAGATAGTCTTTGAGTACGTCGCCATAGGAGAGATCCTGATCTGTTTGGTACCCCATGAAGGTGGTCCGCTGCTCCGAGAGGTACGCGAGGAACCGCTCGTGGGCTCGGGCAATCGCCGCCGGCGGAAGGCCATCTCCGCTCAGGCGGAAGTCGTCAGGCTCCACGCCGGGGACGGCGAGGTGGGCGTAGTTCGCGTGGTCGGGCCGGGTCGGCTGGGTCACCATTGGGGTCTCCTCGGGGACGGATCGGGGTGCGCCGGGGGCTGCGAGGACTGCGGCGGTCCGTTCGCCCACCTTACGCCCCGGCCGTGCCGGTGACCAGCGCCTCCGGCGTGCGGCCTCACCCGCGGCGGCTACCGAGGAGGTCCCGGATTGCCTGGAAGACGGCGTCGGGCCGGCGGAGGTGGCTGGTGACGTGTCCGGCGTCGACGAGGCGGAGCCCGCCGCGGGCGACCGGCGCGGTCAGCGCCCCGGCCTGCTCGCGCCGGTCGCCCAGACCGTCTTCCGGCGACTGAGCGGCTTCGTCGGGGGCCACGACCAGGAGGTCGGCCAGGCGCACCGGTACGCCGACCGCCGCGAGCCGCTGGAGCGGGAGCCGCCGGACATCGCCAGCAGTTGCACTTCGGCGCGGCCGCGCGCCGGCCGGCAGAGGGCGGCCTCCAGCGCTCGTGCTACTCTGGGGGCCCGGCACGCACAGGGGGCCCTGCGGCGGTGGACGGGCGGGCGTGGGCCAGCCGGCGTCTCTTCGACACCGTCGAGTCGCGGTCGGAGGAATGCGGGGGTGGTATGACCTCCGACGAGGAGCGTCCAGATGGCCAGCGCCGCCAGCCCGATGAGGAAGCTGCTGAATCGGCCGGAGCAGGTGGTCACGGAGTCCCTGGCCGGACTGGCCGCCGCGCACGGCGACCTCCTCCGCTACGAGCCGGCCTCCCAGATCGTGGTGCGCGTCGATGCCCCGCTGCCCGGCAAGGTCGCCCTGGTGTCCGGTGGCGGGTCGGGCCACGAACCGCTCCACGCCGGGTACGTCGGCCGGGGCATGCTGGACGCCGCCTGCCCCGGTGCGGTGTTCACCTCGCCTGTGCCGGACCAGGTCCTGGCGGCCACGCGCGCCGTCCACGGCGGCGCCGGCGTCGTCCACGTCGTCAAGAACTACACCGGCGACGTGATGAACTTCAGGCTGGCAGCCGAGGAGGCGGCCGACGACGGGATCGAGGTCGCCTCGGTGCTGATCGACGACGACGTCGCCGTCCGGGACTCGCTGTACACGGCCGGGCGGCGCGGCGTGGGCGCGACGGTGCTGGCGGAGAAGATCGCCGGCGCCGCGGCCGACCGCGGCCACGACCTCGCGGCGGTGGCCGGTTTCGCGCGCCGGGTCAACCAGCGAGCGCGCTCGTTCGGCGTCGCCCTCTCCTCGTGCGTCCCGCCGGCGGCCGGTCGGCCGCTCTTCGACCTGCCGGAGGGCCAGATGGAGGTCGGCATCGGGATCCACGGCGAGCCCGGCCGCCGGCGGGCGCTCCTGGGGTCGGCCGGGGAGATCGCCGGACTGCTGGTCGGGGCGGTGCTCGAGGACCTCGCGCCGCGCGCCGGCTCGGAGGTGCTGGCCTTCGTGAACGGCATGGGGGGCACGCCGCAGCTCGAGCTGTACCTGCTCTACGGCGAGGTCGAGCGCCGGCTCCGCGCGGCGGGCCTCCGCTGTGCCCGGAACCTGGTGGGGAGCTACATCACCTCGCTCGAGATGGCCGGCGCCTCGCTGACGGTGCTGGTGCTGGACGACGAGCTGACGGCCCTCTGGGACGCCCCGGTGCACACCCCCGCCCTCCGCTGGGGCGTCTGAGGTACCCTGTGCCGGCAGTGGTCGAGCGCGCGATGGACGCCGGCACGATCGCCACCTGGATGGCCTTGAGCGACGCGGCGTTCCGGGCCGAGCGCGACCACCTGGTGCAGCTCGACGCGGCCGTCGGCGACGGCGACCACGGCACCACCATGGCGCGTGGCTTCGACGCCGTCGTCCGCGCGCTCGCGGCCGAGGCCGGCGCGCCGCCCGGGAGGCTGCTGACGCTGGCCGGCCAGACGCTGGTGTCCACGATGGGGGGCGCCAGCGGTCCGCTGTGGGGCACGGCCTTGCGGCGGGCCGGGCGCGCCCTGGGCGACGGGCCCGGGTTCGAGGCGCCCCAGCTCGTCCGAGCGCTCGAGGCGGCCCTCGCCGGGGTGGTCGAACTCGGGGGCGCCCGGCTCGGCGACAAGACGATGGTCGACGCCCTGGCCCCGGCCGTCGCCGCCCTGCAGGGGGCCGTGGAGCGAGGCGAGCCCCTGGCCGCCGCGCTGCGCGCGGCGACGGCGGCGGCCGAGGAGGGCGTGCGCGCCACGGTGCCCATGCAGGCCCGGAAGGGGCGCGCGTCCTACCTGGGTGAGCGGTCGGTCGGCCACCAGGACGCCGGCGCGACCTCGGCGGCGCTCGTCATCCGCGCCCTCGAGCAAGCCGTCGACCGGTAGGCGCACGGCGGCGCGCATCCTGACGGGCGTGCCGGCTGCCCCCGACCCCGCTCCGGCGCGCCGCCGTCCGGGGACCGGGCTTCTCCCCACCGAGAGCAACGCGGCCGACGGGGCCGGCCCGGGGCGCACGCAGAACCCGCGCCGCCTGGCCGTGGCGGCGCGGCAGGCTCCGCCTGGTCATCCCGGAACGGCGCCGTCCGCGCCGCTCCGAGCCCCGATGGCACCCGACCCGAGGGCGTCACCTCTCCGGTCGCCACCCTCTGCGGCCTGGCCGCGCTCGGGAGCCTCGTCCTCTTGAAGCGGCCCCGGCGTCGCCGGCGGCCCGCGGCCGCGACCGCCCGGGCGCCCGGCGAAGGGCGACCCACGACGAAAGGGCGGGGCGTCAGCGGTGGCTAGGAACGGCACGGGCGAGGAATGCGCGCTTCTCCGGGTGGGCGAAGAGGGTCGACGCCTCGGCGAGGGGGACGAAGCGCACGGCGTCGATCTCCGTGTCCCGCGAGGCCAGGTCGCCCCCGTCGCCCGGGTACTCGGCGAGCACCATCACCGTCTCCTGCCCCGTCCGTGTCGCGGCGCCTTGGGGGGTGTGCTCGAGCTTGGGGCTGCGTACAGGTCCGCGGACACCGGCCGCACCGATCGCGGCGTCGGTGACTCGTTCGCGTTTCGGCGGGGGATCCGGGCGACCCGAACGGCCACCCGGTTCTCCGCACCAGCGCTCGCGAGGGGGCCGAGGAAGGCGGCGCGGTGCGCGCGGCGCTCGGGGTGCGCCCTACATCACGGTCGCCGGCCGCGTGAGGGGCTGGAAGTTGTGGGCGAGCGCCCAGTCGCCGACCTGCGTGCCCCGGGCCATCCCGTCCACGTCCGCGAACCGGAAGTGCACGCCCGCCCAGACGCGGGCGTCGACCGCGTCCTGGCACAGGGCGCTCGCGGTGGCGTAGCGCCGGGTGGTGTTCGTCGCCGGGGAGGCGATGGCGAGGTCGATGGCCTCGGTGCCGAGCACTCCGGTGAGGCTGCGGGTCACGGCGCCGAAGACCTAGTGGGTCACTTGTCATGCACAGAGCCGTTCATACACCGACGGTCGCCGCGCGCGGCGCGGGAGCGGCCGGTGGGTAACGGCACCGGAACCGCCGAGTGCGTGGCGGGCATCGAGGGTGGACTGGCGCTGCCGGGCGCGCCAGCGGCGCTGTTGCCGCTTGCCGCCCCACACGAAGGGCGTCGGGGCGGTGTTCCAGCCCCGCACGGTGGCGGCCAGCCAGGCCATGACGTCCTGCGCCGAGGTGGGCTGCTGGCCGTCGAGGGCGCGGCGGGCGAGGATGCGCTGCACGGACTCCGCCATGTTGAGCCACGAGCCGCCCAGCGGCGTAAACAGCGGCAGGATGCCGTGGGCGAACAACCAGCACAGCAACTCGGGCGTGTGGTGGCCGGTGAGATTGTCGAAGACGAGCAGCACGCGCAGCGGGGGCAGGTCCTGGAGCAGCGTCGCCTTGACGGTCAGCCCCGCCCGCCACTGCTCCCAATAGGCGTTGGTCGCGCGGACGGCCGCCTCCGCTGGGGAGAGGGCCGGCAGGCGCGCGACGACGGCGGCCAGTTCGGCTTTGAGCCACGGGTGCAGCACCGTGTTCGGCGCGTGCGTGACCGGCCGGGCGCGGACCTCGCCGGTTGCGGGATGGAAGAGGGTCAGCAACTTGGCCGTGCCGCCGCGCAGGTACTCGTGGGGCTGCCGGGCCGGCTGCCCCGCTGGCTGCCAGGAGGCGCCCGGCTGCGGGATGGCCTGATACGGCCCGGCCACGTCCTGCGCCCACACCGCCAGGCCCAGCGCCTCGCCGGTGCGGTAGGCC
>DATLLM010000590.1:0-4578 GCA_035537855.1 Chloroflexota bacterium
GCGTACTCCCGCAGCACGTTGAGCTGCTCAACGTGCTGCGGGAGTACGCCACCCGCAAGGCGGCCTTCGGCGAGCTGGTCCGGCAGGGCAAGCTGCCCCCGCGGCCGGCGGACTGAGTCCGCCGCCGGCACCGGTCCGCCACGCGCCGCGCCGGCGCGGGGGCGGGATCAGGCTCCCGCCAGGCGCTCCAGGAGGCGTCCCGCCGCGGAGACCAGTCCCTCGCCCGCGGCCGGGGCCCAACCGGCGGGGTAGCCGTAGTAGCGGCTGGCCAGGTCGACCTCGTAGCCTCCCAGCGGGTAGGCGTCCGCGTCCGGGACGTAGCCCACGTTGTCGTTCGCCCACCCGGCGACGAGGGTGCGCGGGGCGCCGAACGGCGAGCCGTCCTTGATCGCCCGGCCGAGGGAGGAGAAGATCTCGCCCGGTAGGGCGACGACGGCCAGGGGCCCGATCTTGAGCGCCTGCACCTCCGCCCGAATCTCGGGCAGGGTCTCGCTGCCGTAGTGCAGGCGCAGCAGGCGCAGGGGGTACTCCACCTCCGTCACCCGGGTGCCCCGGAAGGCGGGCGATCCCGGGGTCAGGCCGGCGATGCGCTCCCGCCCGGCGGCGAGGAGGGCGGCCGCCTCGTCCGGCGTGCGCAGGGGCTGGAAGGGGAGGTCGACCCACTGCTGGAGGCCGGCGACGGTCGGGGCCGCGTCGGGGACGGCGGTGGCCGCGGCGAGGGCGGCGCGGGCGGCGCGGGCCAGGCCGGTCCCCAGGGCTTCGCAGGCGTCGGCGCCGCGGGCGTCCATGCCGGCCGGGTTGACGTCGCCGCCGCAGCCGTTGAGGTAGACCAGGGGCAGGCCGCCGTCCGACTCCAGCTCGCGGCGCAGGGGGGCGACGAAGTCCGCCGCGGCGTAGCGCTCGCCCGACCCCAGGGCGACGGCGTGGCAGGCGAAGGCGACGATCGTGGCCAGGGGCTCGATCCGGACGGCGACCAGCTGCCGGTCGTAGCGTCCCGGCTGGTCGACGCGGCGGTAGACCCGGTTGAGGGCCAGACCGTCCGGCACCTCGGTCGCTCCCAGGTGCAGGCGCACCGGGACGAGGCGCGCCGCCGCGGCGATCAGGGCGTCGCCCAGGCGGGCCTCGAGGGTCGCCAGGTACTCGGGATCGGGCAGCCCGATGGTGGTCAGGACGCCCGTCTCCGGTCCGGCGTGGGTGTGGCTGCAGTTGAACAGCTGCCCCTCCGGGGGGATGCCGGTGACGCCGGCGACCCGCCGGCGGACGCGAGCCACCAGATGACGCCCCAGCCCGATCAGGTCGCAGGCGGCCAGGGCCACCCGCCGCCCGGCGGCGTCCTCGAAGACCAGGGCGCGCACCTCGAGCGGATCGCGCCGCCCGAGGCAGGGGCCCTCCCGGGCGATGAACCCGGTCATGTCGGTGCCGGCGGGCGGGGTGATCTCCACGGCGGCGTAGCCGGCGCGCAGGCCCCCCGCGCCGGACTCTGCGGTGCCTGCGGCGTCGGCGGCGTCGGCGGCGTCGGCGGCGTTTGCGGCGTTTGCGGCGTTTGCGGTGTCAGCCGTCACGGTCTCGCCTGTCGTCCTCTCGCTCGGTGGTCGTCCGGCGCCGTCACTTCATCTGGATCAGGGTCTCCAGCTGGGAGCGGAGGCCCTTGAGCATCGGGCCGGGGGCGATCTTGTTCGCCCACAGGTCGTTCAGCTGGGGGTTGATGGCGTCCAGCATGGCGTCCTGGTTGGAGTGGCGGGTGATCGCCGTCTGCGGGACGAAGTTGCGCGCCACCTCGAGCACCAGCTTGCTGTCGACGCCGGGCGTGGCCTTGATGGTCTCCTTGACGAAGGGCTCGAGGTGGTCGAGGCGGGCGGGCATGCGCTCGGTCAGCTTCGGCATGCGGGCGTCCTCGATCATGTACTTGATCGCCTCCCAGGACTCGGCGTGGGCCTTGGAGCCCTTGATGATGGCCATGGCGTGGGAGTTGACGTCCGGGGTGGTGATCTTCACCTTGGGCACGGGCACGGCCGTCATCGACACCTGGGGGGAGTTGTTGACGTAGGTCGGCCAGCCGCCGACGGAGACGACGGTCATCGCCGCCTTGCCGATCAGGAAGGGGTTGGCGGTGCCGAACAGCTCGGTGGCCTGCCCGGGCAGGGGCACCACCTGGTGCTTGTAGTGCAGATCCAGCAGGCGGGTGTAGCAGTCCACCATGTCCGGGGTGTCGCAGGTGACCGTCTTCAGGTCGTTGGCGATCCAGTCCGCCTGCCACAGCAGGGGCCAGGCGCCGATCGTCCAGGCCAGGCCGTTGTGCCCGAACTGGGAGACGCTGCTGCCGCTGCGCTTGGTCAGGCGCACGGCCGCCTGGGTCCAGTCCTCCCACGACCAGGCCTTGCTCAGGTCGGTCGACGGGAGGGGCACGCCGGAGGCCTGGAAGAGTTCGTTGTTGAGCAGGTAGACGAGGCTGTTCCCGCCCAGCTTCCAGGGCATCTGGACGACCTTGTTCTGGAACATCCCGCGGACGGCGAACTCCTTGGGGTTGTAGGAGTCCGTCTTGTACTTGTCCCGCTTCACCAGGGCGTCCATCGTCTGCTCGATGTAGCCCTTCTCCACCATCACCGCCGGGTAGCGCGGCCCCTCGAAGATGTCCGGCGGGTTGCCGGCGGCGATGAACGCCGTCAGGCGCTCCATCACCCCCTGCGTGCCGGCGCCCGTCTGGGGGGTGGCCACCAGGGTGACGTTGGGGTACTTGGCCTTGAACGGCGTGCCCACCTCGTCCGGGAAGCGGTTGACCTGGATGTCCGTGATGCCGACGAAAGCGGTCACCGTCACCGGGCTCTTGGAGAGCTGCGGGGCGTCGCCGCTTGAGGCCCCGCCTTCCGTCTGCCCGCAGGCGGCCAGCACAGCGGTCGCGGCCGCCGCCCCTCCGGCAACGCCCAGCGTGCCCAGCACCCCCCGCCGGGTGCGCCGCCCGCCGCCGGTGGCCTCGTCCCGCGCGTGCATCTCGCTCACCATTTCCCTGCTCCTCCTGCCGCGGTCCCGGCCGCAAACGGGTGCAGTGTAGCGCGCCGGGAGGGGGCCCGGCTTAGGGCGCAGCGCACAAACCTGGGCCCCGGTTCTGTGCCCCCGCGGGGCGCCCGATTCCGCCAGCAGTCCCGGGGAGGCGGCGCCCCGGGAGGCAGCGGCTATGATAGGGAAATCGCCGCCGCGGTGTACCCTGCACAGGAGCGGAGGCCACCCGACGCCGCGGGGAGAGCCAGCACGGACGGTGGGGACCAGCGGCCGGCGAGCGAGGGGTCGACGAGATGCATCGGGGAGGTATGTCGGTGTCAGCGGACGAGGGGCGCGCCGCGGGCCACCCGGCCGGCGCCGATGCGGAGGAGAGCGCTGCGGCGCGCCGGGTGCTGGTGATCGAGGACGACCCGCACATCAAGGACCTGCTCACGGACGTCCTCTCCGGTGACGGCTTCGCCGTCACCGCGGCCGACTCCGTGCTCGGCGCGGCGACCCTGATCCGCCGCGTGCGGCCCTGCGCCATCGTGCTCGACCTGGGGCTCCCCTACCGCTCCGGCGCCTCCCTGCTGACCGACCTCAGGGGCGACCCCGAGACGGCGGAGATCCCGGTGATCGTCGTCTCCGCCCTCCCCGAGACGCTGACCCCGGAGCGGCGCGCCCTGGCGACGCTCGTCCTGGCCAAGCCGATCAACATCCGCGACCTGCTGCGGGCGCTGCGCGCCGCCTGCCCGGACGTCTCAGACGCCCCGGTGAACTGACCCCGCCGCCGCGGGTCAGAGCAGCGGCAGCTCGAACCAGAAGCGGGCCCCGCCACCGCGGCGCGGCCCGGCCCCGACGCTGCCCCCGTGGCGGGCGACGATCTCCTTGACGATCGCCAGCCCGAGGCCGACGCCCTCAGGGGCCGTCGCGCCGAGGCGTACGGCGCGGGTGCTGACGGCGGTCGAGGGGGCGCGGAAGAACGGCTCGAAGAGGCGCTCGACCGTGCCCTCCGGCAGGCCCGGCCCGCGGTCGGAGACGGTCACCCGCAGGGCGTCGTTCCGCTGCCGGCCGAGGGTGACCTCGACCGAGGTCCCCGGCGGGCTGAACTTGCTCGCGTTGAGGATCAGGTTGACCAGCACCTGCCCCAGCCGCCGCCCGTCCGCCTGCACCTCGGGGAGCCCGGCCGGGGCGGACTGCAGGATGCGCAGGCGCTGATCCCGCCGGCGCAGCAGGGGCAGCACCACCTGACGCACCTCGGCGACGACCTCGAGCAGGTTCTGGGGCTGCAGGTGCATCGCCAGGCGCCCCTCGCGCAGGCTGGCGGCGCAGAGCAGGTTCTCCACCAGCTCCTGGAGCCACAGCGCCCGGCAGTGGATACCGGCCACCATCTCCCGCACCTGCTCCGGGCCGAGGCTGTCGAAGTCGGCGACGAGCAGCTCGGCCGAGGTGGCCAGGGCCATCAGCGGGCCGCGCAGCTCGTGGGCGACGGTGGAGAAGACGGCCAGCCCGGCCGCCTCGGCCAGGGCCGCCTCGGCGGCCGTCAGGGGGGCGTCGTCTCCCGGTGCGGGCCCGGCCGCGGGCGCGGCCGCGCCCGCGGCC
>DATLLM010000591.1:0-2182 GCA_035537855.1 Chloroflexota bacterium
CTCCAGCACCAGGCGCTGCCGCCCCCGCGCCGCGCCGGCCGGCAGCGCCTGGTGCTGGAGGCGCCCCGGTGGGACCTGCTCGACCGCGGCCGCCTGGACCCGGCCCGCCCCCTGGCCGCGGGCTCCCGGCGCCTCTCGGCGGAGCGGGTCAGCCGCACCGACCCGGACGCCACCCTCATGCGGCTGGCCGGGGGCGGCCGGGCCGTGCTGGGCTACCAGACGCACTACGTCGTCGACGGCGGGCGGGCGCGGATCATCCTCCACGCCCTGACCACCCCCGGCGACGTGCGGGAGAGCCAGCCGATGCTGGACCTCCTCTGGCGGGTGCGCTTCCGGTGGCGGGGGCGCCCCAAGCGCGCCGTGGGGGACTCCAAGTTCGGGACGGTGGAGAACATCATGGCCCTGGAGGACGCGGGGATCCGGGCCTACTTCCCCCTGGCGGACACCGACCACCGGAAGGGGCCCTACTACCCGCTGGCCGCCTTCGCGTACGACGCCGACCGCGACGAGTACCGCTGTCCGCAAGGCCAGCCCCTGCGGCGCGACCGGATCGCCTGGGAGAAGGAGCTCATCGGGTACGTCGCCGATCCCGCCGCCTGCAACGCCTGCCCGGTCAAGGCCGCCTGCACGCCGGGGACGACCGGCCGCCACGTCCACCGCTCCCTCCACGAGGCGTACCTCGAGCGGGTGCGGGCCTACCACGCGACCGAGGCCTACAAGAGGGCGATGCGCAAGCGCAGCGTCTGGATCGAGCCGCTGTTCGGGGAGGCCAAGCAGTGGCACGGCCTGCGGCAGTTCCGCCTCCGTGGCCTGATGAAGGTGAACACCGAGAGTCTGCTGACGGCGGCGGGCCAGAACCTCAAGCGCTGGCTCGCCGCCACCGGCTGGGGCCGGCGCCACGCCCCGTGCGGGGCCTTGAGCCTCCCGAAGTGCCCCCATTGGACCGCCGGCCACCGGCGCCCTCACTCGTCGACACGGCGTCGGCCGCCCGGACCCGCCGCCTGCTCCTGGCTACTCGCCCGTCGCCTGCGGCCTTCGTCACCGGGCTGGCGCCAGGTGTTGCGTCCGGCGCCGCTTGTCACGCGAACGCAGCGGGCTTGATGGGCCTCGCCCGCGGGCGCTCAACCGACGCTCCGCCCGGCATCGTCTGACGGGGACCGGCCTGGGGTTGGTCCTGATCGGTCGAGATCCGGTTGAGATCGGTCAGGCGCGGGGGTAGCCCTTGTGATGCTGGCCGGTGGGCATCAGAATGCGTCCGGAGTGTGCCAGCGTCCGTTCGGGCACGCGGCGCCACCGGCGCCCCGCCCGGGCGGGGCGCCGGCTGCGGCTGGGAGCAGGAGCCTTGCCATGCTTCGATTGCGCATCCATCGGCCGGTCCTCCATCGGGTCGTCCTCGGGTCCTGCCTCGTCGCCGCCATCCTGGTGGCGCTAGTCGGCGGCGAGGCCGCCCCCACGTTCGCCTGCGGCGGCCCGTGCCCGACGGACACCCCGACGCCGACAGCCACCAAGACGCCGACCAACACCCCGACCAACACCCCGACGCCGACGGCCACTCCCCTGGCGGGCCGAATGACCGGGGGCGGAAGCGTGTTCACCAGTGCCGGCGTACGCGTCACGCACGGCCTGACTCTGCCCTGCGCCGTCGACGGCACCGTGCCCGGCGGCACCAACCTGGAGATCAACGCCGAGGGCGACCAGTTCCACCTCGACGCGCTGACCAGCGTGACCTGCACTCAGAGCGGCGCCGTGGTCACCCTGACCGGGACGGGCACCGGCACCTGGGGCCACGGCGGCGCCGAAGCGGCGGCCACCATCCGCTTCACGTTCACCGACGCCGGCGAGCCCGGCACCGCCGACGTAGCCACCTACGAGATCGTCGCCGGTGGGCAGACGGTGCTCACCGCCACCGGCACGCTCGATCGGGGCAACCAGCAGTTCCACCCGGCGCGGTAGCCGTCGGGCCGGCCGGGGGCCCCGCCGGCGCTCCGCATCCCGAGGGCGGGCTCGGGCGGCGCGGGGCCCGCACGGGCACGGTGCCGAACCGGCGGTCTTCGTCCAGTTGCCTGCGAGCCGCTGGACCGGCCAACGATGAATGCAACAGTTCAACGCTTCGGTTGCGTCCAGCCGCTTGCCACACTGGATGCACTGAGCGTTCTCTCTGGGGCGTCCGGTTCTGCAGGCC
>DATLLM010000592.1:0-2475 GCA_035537855.1 Chloroflexota bacterium
AGGCGGACGAGCGGGGCCGCCTTCCCGCCCAGCGTGGCCGCTCCGGCCGGACCGTCCAGCCAGACGAGCGTTGGGGGCGCCCCGCCGCCGGCGGGGCGGCGGCGCGGCGTTCGTCGGACATGAAGCCTCAAGGGTACGGGGTAGACGTTGCGGCTGGCGTTGCCCCCGCAACGAGCGGCGGTGGTCCGCGCGAGTCCCGCCGGCTGTCCGGCGTCGAGCGGGTCAGGACGGCCGGCGGCGCCCTCGCCGCCGCCCGCGGCTACCGCCGGGTCGGGGCCGGGGCACCCGAAGGAGCGGCGGCGCTCTCGGCGTCGGCGTCGGCCGCGCGGTAGATCCCCTCCGTCTTGCGCGGCAGGGCGGCGACGTCGAAGCCCGCCGGGGGCCGGAACGCGTCCACCAGGTCGACGTTCTGGTCGACCTCGTGGGGCCAGCGCATGCCCACGTTGGCCACGTGGACGCGCGAATCGGCGAGCACGTAGCGCAGGGCCAGGGCGTAGACCTCCGCCTCCGGCAGCTCCGGCTGGAGGAAGCGCAGGGTGCGCTGGAGGATGCCGCTGGTCAGGGGGCGCATGACGCAGACCCCCATCCCCGCCCGCTGCGCCTCGTCCAGGGCGTGCAGGGCGGCGCCCTGGTGGATCAGGTTGTACCGCAGCTGGACGACGTCGAAGACGCCAGCGGCGATCAGGGGGCGGGCCGTCCACGGCTCCTCGCAGGTGAACCCCAGGAAGCGCACCGCGCCGGCTGCAGCAGTCCGGCGCAGGGCCTCGAGCGGCCCCTCCTCCAGGATGTGGTGCACGTCCTGGGGGCTGAACATCCCCCCGTGGAACTGGATCACGTCGATGGCGTCCGTCTGCAGGCGGCGCAGACTGGCCTCGACGCTGCGGGTCACCGCCGCGGCGGTGGTGTTCCAGGGGCACTTGGTGGCCAGGGCGACGCGCCCGCGGCGGCCGTCCTGGGCGAGGGCCTCGCCGAAGATCGACTCGCTGTTGCCCGCGCCGTAGCCGGGGGCGGTGTCGACGTAGGTGAGGCCGCGCTCGACGGCGCGGTGGATGGTGGCCACCGCCGCCCGGCGCCCGTCCGGGGTGAAAGGGTCCCAGCCGGCGGCGCGGTTCACGCCCCCGAAGGGGTAGCCCCCCAGGCCGATGGGCGTGACCCGCAGGCCGGTGCGCCCGAAACGCCGCTGCTCCATGCCGTGCTCCCTGGATGCCCCCGGATTCCCCGCTTCCGCCGGCCCGGCGCTACCTCCGCCGGGCCACCTCCTTGTCCAGCAGCTCCTGGGCCCGGCGGTGGGCCTCGCCGAGGGCCTCCTTGGCCAGCTTCTCGTTCTTGAAGGCCCGCACCAGCTCCTCCCCGATGGCGTTCATCATCTCCTGGTAGTTGGTGACGATGGGGTACGGCTTGCTGTCCGGGCGGCGCAGCTGGCGGGTGACCGCCTGCCAGGCGGGGTCGGTGCTGTACGGCGGCTTGTCGAAGTTGGCCGTCGTCACCGGGACGTACCCGGCGGCCGAGTTCCAGGCCAGGTCGCTGGTGTCCTTGTTCATGTAGCGCATCAGCGTCCAGGCCAGGTCGCGCGACTTGCTCTCCTTGAAGAGCACCAGGTTGTTGGCCTGAAGCATGACCGAGCGGGACTTCTTCTCCGGGTTGAGCGCGGTCATGAACTTCATGTCCGGGAAGCCCCGGCGGAACTCGGGGATGTTCCAGGAGCCCCCGATCCACATGGCCACCTTCCCGGTCTCGCGCGGGTTCTGCAGGGCGTAGCCCGGCGGGATGGTGGTCTGGTCCTTCCAGACCAGGTCCTGCAGGTACTGCAGGGTCTCCACCCCTTCCGGCGTGTTGAAGGTGAACTTGGTCAGGTCCTTGTTCATCCACTCCACGCCGTTCTGCATCACCCACTGCATGAAGTCGGTGGTCGAGCCCTGGTCCGGGGCGTACGAGTAGTGGGCGTTGCCCCAACGGTCGCGCGTGCGGTCGGTCATCCGCCGGGCCATCTCGCGGCGCTCGTCCCAGGTCTCCGGCGGGGTGGGCGCGTCGCCCTTGACGAAGCCGTACTCGCGCAGGAGGTCGGGGTTGAAGAACTGGTGCAGGGTGACCGTGGTGAAGGGCAGGGCGTACGTCCTGCCCCCCTCCTGGGTGGAGACGAGGCGCGGCGCCCCGTGCTTGCCGGCCAGGTCGATCTTGTCCGCCTTGACGTACGCGTCCAGCTCGGCCAGGGCGCCGCGCGACTGGTAGTCGCTCGTCCAGTAGTCCTTGATCCGGGCCACGTCCGGGGGCGTCGCCGCCGCCATCGCGGCCAGCAGCTTGGTGTTGTGCTCGTTCCAGTTGGCGTTGGAGGTCAGGGAGAGCGCCACCTGGGGGCGCTCCTTCTTGTAGTCCGGCAGCACCTGCCCTTCCAGGATCTCGATCTGCGGCTGCCCCCCGATGGTCCACCACTGCAGCGCGCCGCCGGCGGCGGCGCCGGCCGAGCGGGTGGACACC